>JAYWEG010000279.1:0-2969 GCA_043779445.1 Bacteroidota bacterium | reverse complement strand
TTGAAATTTTATTTTTGTTTTGAACCAAATGCCAAAAAACATTCTTTTTTTGATCATCAAAATCAAATTTAGAAAAATTTGTTTCGCCATTTTTGTTAGAAATTAAAACTTCGTAAACTGCTTTTTTTAGGCTAATATTCAAAATTTGATTTATGAAATAACACAATCGATAATCTTCTAAAGAAGTATGAATTGCGATTAAAACAAACTCATCATCATATTCAAAATCTTCGATATTTAGTTTATGAATTGCCATTTGAATTTCAATAATTTGTAAATATAAGATTTATCAAATACAAAAAATGATTCGAAAACAGAATTTGTAAACGAAAACGATATAGTTTCTGTAAAATTTTTATTTTTTTTCGATTTTGTTCTGCAAAGCAAAAAATGTACGTTGTGCAGCTTTCTCTTCGGCTTTCTTTTTTGATGTGGCTCTGGCTTTTGCAATTACTTTTTCATCAATACTCAATTTCACGCCAAATAATTTTTCGCCATTAATTCCATTATCCTCAAAAACATCAAAAAAGAATTGTTTTTTTTCTTTTTGACACCATTCAATAATTAAACTTTTGTAACTAATGACTTTACCTTCTAGTCGAGCAATGTCAACATAGGGAATTACAATGGTTTTCTGTATGAATTTTTCGCAAGCCGAAAATCCAGAGTCTAAGTAAATGGCACCTACTAATGATTCAAAAATATTTCCATGAATATTTTCGCCAAAAAATTGTGTTTGCACTTTACTTTCCACAAATCGAAGCAAATTCAAATCTCGACCTAAATCGTTTAGATTTTCACGACTTACTATTTTGGAACGCATTTTAGTCAAATAGCCTTCGTCACCAGTTGGAACTTCTCTAAAAAGATGCGCTGCAATAATAGAACTTAAAATGGCATCACCCAAAAACTCTAAACGCTCATAATTCAATGGATTTCCATTGGCATCTTGTTTGTTTGTCGATCTGTGAGTAAACGCTTTTTTGTAATAATTAAAATTTTTTGGTTTAAAACCTATTATTTTTTCAATAGAATCAAAAAAAATCCCGTCCTCTTTTGAACGGGATTCTTTTGAAAATATTTTTTTAAAAAGGCTCATATAAAATTTAATCTACCAATTTTTTAAATAAAACACATGCATTATGTCCACCAAAACCAAAGGTGTTACTCATGGCAACGTTGATTTCTCTTTTTTGAGCTACATTCAAAGTTAAATTTAATTCTGGATTAATGTTTTCGTCAATTACTTTGTGATTAATAGTCGGAGGAACAATTCCGTGTTTCATTGCTAAAATCACCGATATTGCTTCGATTGCTCCAGCTGCGCCAAGCAAATGCCCAGTCATTGATTTTGTGGAGTTGATATTAATGTTTTTTGCATGATCCCCAAAAACTGCACTAATTGCTTTTAATTCTGCTACATCACCAAGTGGAGTAGAAGTACCATGTGTATTGATGTGATCTACATCTTCGGGTTTCATGTTTGCATCACGCAGGGTATTATTCATTACTGCAATTACGCCAATTCCCTCAGGATGTGGAGCGGTTAAATGATAGGCATCAGAGGACATTCCACCGCCACCAACTTCGCAATATATTTTAGCACCACGTGCTTTTGCATGTTCATATTCTTCTAGAACCAAAGCACCAGCGCCTTCACCAAGAACAAACCCGTCTCGAGTGGCATCAAAAGGTCTTGAGGCAGTTTCTGGACTATCATTTCGAGTGGATAGCGCTTGCATAGAATTGAATCCGCCCATCCCAGCAATAGTAACAGCAGCTTCTGATCCGCCAGAAATGATGACATCGCACATTCCTAATCGAATATAATTAAACGCATCGATCATAGCATTTGCCGAAGATGCACAAGCTGAGACAGTTGTATAATTTGGTCCCATAAATCCGTTTCGCATCGAAATGTGAGCGGGAGCAATATCTGCAATCATTTTAGGAATAAAAAAAGGATTAAATCTAGGAGTACCGTCTCCTTTTGCAAAATCGATTACTTCGTTTTGGAAAGTTTCTAACCCGCCAATCCCTGCACCCCAAATAACTCCAACTCTATGTTTGTCTACATTTGAGCTTGTAATTCCTGAATCTTTTATGGCTTCTTCACTTGCCGCAATAGCATATTGGGCAAATTTGTCCATTCTTCGAGATTCTTTTCTGTCGACAAATTCTTCGACATTAAAATTTTTGATTTCGCAAGCAAATTTAGTTTTATGTTTATCGGTATCGTAATAGGTTATTGGTGCCGCACCGCTTTTTCCACTCACAAGAGCTTCCCAATATTCGGAGATTGTGTTTCCAATAGGTGTTAAAGCACCTAATCCTGTTATTACTACTCTTTTTAATTGCATAATTGCATATTTTGTTGATATTCTAAACAAATAATACCCAAATATTTCTTTAGATATACATCATAAAAGAGACAAGGGTATTATAATTTTTTGATTGGGGAACAATCATAATAAAAATAAAATAATAAACCCGCAAAAATTAATCTACGGGTTTTTGTATTATTATTTTTTTGCTTCTTCGATATACGAAACAGCTTGACCTACAGTAGCAATATTTTCTGCTTGATCGTCTGGAATCTGAATGTCAAATTCTTTTTCGAATTCCATAATAAGCTCAACAGTGTCTAATGAATCTGCTCCTAAATCGTTAGTGAAGCTTGCTTCTGTTACCACTTCGTTTTCGTCTACGCCTAATTTATCTACGATAATAGCTTTTACTCTTGATGCAATGTCTGACATAATCTGTAATTTTAAATTTAATTTGTTGGCAAAAATAAAAAACTTTATCTTAAAACAACATTATAGTTAATAAATATACCACGAAATTATAATTTTTTTTTGACAAACTCTTCTAAATCTTATTTTTTATCATTTAAAATTCTTTTTTTTGTGCAATACTAATTGCGATAAAATGAAAAAAATAGTAATTTTTGCTTCTGGACAAGGATC
>JAYWEG010000278.1:0-2973 GCA_043779445.1 Bacteroidota bacterium | reverse complement strand
CAAAAGTACAAAACAATGTGTAAATTCAAGACCAAAACCCCAATTTTTGCAAACCGCTGTTGGCAGACAGTGGCTTTATTTATCTTTTACTTCGTATTGTTCTATTGTTTTTAGTAATGTTTCAGAATGATTAAAAATATCATCTAAAGTTAGTATTTCTGATTTTGTTTCTTTCTTTTGATCGTCAAATGTTGCAATATATTTTTTTGCTGAATTGAAATATAATCTGCAAACTGGTTTTCGATTATTGTCATCAAGAAATATTGAAAAATAAGATTGTGCATCTCTATAAGTTACTCTTGTCGCAGGAATTTTTTGTCTTAAAATTGTTTTTACAATCATAAATCCTTCTAATTCCTCTTCGGTTGTAATAATTTTGCTTGAATCTTCAATGTTATCGTCAGAGATATTTTCGTTTTGTTTTATTTTGATTTTTTCATCTTCTTTTGATAAAGCAGTTTTTAATCTTTCAGTAATTAAATCACTCAAATGTTGTTGAAAAGATTTTTTAGTGAATTCAGTAAATTGTTCTAAAATTTTTGCAGTTACCATTCCAGGATAAACTTGTTTTGCAAAATGTTTTACAAATTCTGGAGAAGGTTCCGTTAACTCTTGATTTAATAAAATCTTTAATTCATTTATAAATTTAAGTTCACTTGCAGTATTTACGATGCTTTCAGCATCGAAATTTGCTTTATGAAATTTCTTTAATTCATCAATTTGATTGTCTTTTATTTCGTTTATATTGAATTCTAAAAATGGTTTTTCATCCATTTTGTTTGGCGCAACTAAATCAGAATAGAAACGATAATTAATTCCGTTTGTTAATAATCCAAATTTTGCTTTTGAAACGTGAAAATATCTCAACAATTGTCCATCGTGAACATTTAGGTTTTGAGCCCAATGTTTGCATTCTATTAAGATTGTTGGTTTGCCATCTTTAAAAATTGCATAATCTATTTTTTCACCTTTTTTTATTCCAATATCTGCAACGAATTCTGGAACAACTTCCAATGGATTAAAAACATCATAACCTAAACTTTGTAAAAATGGCATTACAAACGCATTTTTTGTTGCTTCTTCGGTATTGATTTGTTCTTTTAATTTTGTTCGGTCTGCAATTAGTTTAAGTTGGTCTTTCAAATCCATATTTATGTTATATTTTTGGTTTATTAATTTCTTTGGTTCTTATTGGTTTTGCGGTTTCCCGCCATTTCTGCCAACGTCTCGTGGCTTGGCGTCAGTTGGGGATTTGGTTAGCCAAATGTATAAATTAAATACTGAACTTCCAAGTACAAAACCAACTTTAAAGTTTGCCTAAAACCCCAATTGCGCCAAACCGCTGTTGTGCGTTCGTTTTTTTATTTATCTCATCCAAGGAAATTGTTTCATATCGGTAAATTCATTTCCATCATAATCAAATTTATAAGTTCTATTTTCCCAATCAGTAGCAATTATATATTTCTCGGTCAATTCAAAATCATTTTTTCCACTAACAGTTGTAAAAATATCTGCACCACTTTTTTGCCATAATATTTTCCCGTTATAATTTAATTTCGTTATTTCTAATTCTCCGTGAACAATATAATAATCATCTTTTTTGAAAATTTCAAAGCAACTCATTTCGTCGGATTTAGTTTTCCAAACAAGATTTAATTCTGGAAATGACAAACAGAATATTTTGTCTGCACAACAAATTAAAATTCTATTTTGTTCAATTATTTTTGAGTTTTCGTTTATTCCTGTATTTCCTCCTACCGAACCAATTATTGTGCTTCTTTTCAATTCTTCGTTTTCATATATTTTTACACCAACAAAAGTTGAATTATATTTGTCTTCATCCTCTAAATATTCAAAATCATATTTATTTATGTTATCTGCCGAACCATTTTCATAAGTTTCATCGGAATAAATTTCTATTTTATACTTTTCAATAATATTCATATTTTATTCCGTTTTTCTGTCGCTCGAAAATGACGCACAACGTCTCGTGGCTTGGCGTCAGTTGGGGATTTGGTTAGCCAAATGTATAAATTAAAGACCAAACTTTCAAGTACAGAACCAACTTTAAAGTTTGCCTAAAACCCCAATTGCGCCAAACCGCTGTTGGTGGCAGTACTTATTTTTCTGTTGTCAATTTAATGCTGTTTTGCTTTAAATATTCCAAAATTTGTTCGGTTGATTTTCCGAATAAATCAGTTGAAATTTTGTCTTTTATTTCTCTGAATGTTTTGACAGTATCAAAACTCTTTTCTGTAGTTATATGTTTAGTCTTCATATTCTAATATTTCTTTTGGTGATCTAATTTCCAATGATGAATAATTCATTTTGATATTTATTGAATTGTAACCTCTAATTCTGTAAATATTTACAATATGCTTAAAATTCCAACTTACTAACATGTCAACTTTATTTAACGTTGCAGTTGCAATATGAATACAATCATCAAAGCTTGTTTTTCCGACAACTTTTTCTTCTAAGTATTTTGTAGCAAGTTCAATTATTTCTCCATTTACAATTACTCTTTCAGTATTCTCTTTCGGCAGTTCTCTAAAGTATTTTTTTACGTTTTGAGGTGCTTTTATCAATTCAGTTTCTGTTAAGTCCGAATATACGCAAACTATTTTACCTAATTTTACACGCTCAAATAACTGAAGAGTTTCTTCTTCAAATTCTATGTCGTAAACTCCACCAAAAACTGAAGTATCAAAGTAAAATCGTTGTTTCATTTTTAATTTATTTTTACAAATTTACAAATTAAAAAATACTTTTCTTTTTTTTTAAAATTTAAGTTTACTAAAAGTTTGTTTCAGCGGTTTTTCGGTCGTATTGCCACCAACGTCTCGTGGCTTGGCGTCAGTTGGGGATTTGGTAAGCCAAATGTATCGATTTAAAAACCAACTTCCAAGTACAAAACCAACTTTAAAGTTTGCCTAAAACCCCAATTGCGCCAAACCGCTGTTAACTGAAGCC
>JAYWEG010000277.1:0-19049 GCA_043779445.1 Bacteroidota bacterium | reverse complement strand
ACGAGGATTTTGAATTTTCAATTCCTGTGGGAAAATCAGGTGATACTTACGATCGTTTTTGCGTTCGAAACGAAGAAGTTTGGCAAAGTTTGAGTATTATCCGTCAAGCATTAGATAAAATGCCTTCAGGA
The DNA here is from genome assembly GCA_043779445.1 of Bacteroidota bacterium. Classification (GTDB taxonomy): domain Bacteria; phylum Bacteroidota; class Bacteroidia; order Flavobacteriales; family Flavobacteriaceae; genus Flavobacterium. Next base: position 18,918 of record JAYWEG010000277.1, on the reverse strand, counting down.
AATGAATACCATGCAGAGGTTCCCGATTATTATTTGCCACCAAAAGAAGACGTTTACCATAATATGGAATCGTTGATTTATCATTTCAAGATTGTAATGGGCGAAGTTCCTGTTCCAGTTGCCGAAATATACCATCCCGTGGAAGGTGGAAACGGCGAATTGGGATTTTATCTTGTAACCGACGGAAGTAGAACACCTTACAGATTGCATTTCCGTAGGCCGTGTTTCATTTATTATCAGGCCTATCCCGAAATGATAAAAGGTGCAATGCTATCTGACGCAATCGTAATTTTATCAAGTTTGAACGTAATTGCTGGAGAATTAGACGCTTAAATAAAAATTGAGAATTAAAAATTAAAAATTTAATTCTTTTAAAATAAATCTTTGTGAACATTGTGCCTTCTTTATGCACTTTGTGGTTAAAAGAAAAAATATGGTACATACTAATATAAAACAAGAAATAAATATAACCGAATCGTTAATGACACGAATCGAAGAATTGTGCAGTCATTACCCTGAAGATAAAAGAAAATCAGCATTATTACCCGTCCTTCATGAAGTTCAGGATGCTCATAACGATTGGTTAAGCATCGAATTACAAGACAAAGTTGCTGAGATTTTGCGTATAAAACCAATTGAAGTGTACGAAGTAGTTACGTTTTATACAATGTACAACCAACGACCAATTGGGAAATATATGTTTGAATTTTGCCAAACATCACCATGCTGCTTGAATGGAGTAGAAAATCTCATGGATTATACTTGTTCAAAACTTGGAGTAAAAGTTGGCGAACCAACTGCCGATGGACTTTTTGAAATACGTGGTGTGGAATGTCTCGGTGCTTGCGGATATGCTCCAATGATGCAATTGGGCGATTTTTATCAAGAACATTTGAATGAAGAAAAAATCGACCAACTAATTGCAGATTGCAAAGAAGGAAAAATAGTTTTACACGATATATAATATGTCACAAAAAATATTACTAGACAAAATCAATGTTCCAGGCATCAAAACTTATGAAGTCTATCGCCGAGAAGGTGGATATGCATCTGTAGAAAAAGCCATCAAAACATTAACACCAGACGAGGTTGTTGAAGAAGTAAAAACTTCTGGACTTAGAGGTCGTGGTGGTGCAGGATTTCCAGCTGGAATGAAATGGAGTTTCATCGACAAAAAGTCAGGAAAACCAAGACATCTAGTCTGCAACGCAGATGAATCAGAACCTGGAACTTTCAAAGACCGTTATTTGATGGAATTCATTCCGCACCTTCTAATTGAAGGAATGATTACCTCAAGTTATGCACTTGGTGCAAATTTATCCTACATCTATATAAGAGGAGAATATATGTGGGTTTACAAAATCCTTGAACGAGCCATTGCCGAAGCAAAAAATGCAGGTTGGTTAGGAAAAAATATTTTAAATTCAGGATATGATTTAGAACTTCACGTTCAAATTGGTGGCGGAGCTTACATTTGTGGCGAAGAAACTGCATTGATAGAATCATTAGAAGGAAAGAGAGGAAACCCAAGAATCAAACCACCATTTCCCGCAGTTTCAGGACTTTGGAGCAACCCAACGGTTGTCAATAATGTGGAAACTATTGCCGCAGTGCCATGGATTGTCAACAATTCTGGTGCCGAATATGCCAAAATCGGAATCGGAAGATCTACTGGAACCAAATTAATTTCTGCATCTGGACACATCAAGAATCCAGGCGTTTACGAAATAGATTTGGGATTATCAGTTTACGAATTTATGAATTCTGATGAATATTTAGGAGGAATGTCATCAGACCGACCACTAAAAGCATTTGTGCCAGGTGGAAGTTCGGTACCAGTTTTACCAGCCAATTTAATTTACAAAACCGCAGCAGGCGAAGACCGATTAATGACCTACGAAAGTTTGTCAGACGGCGGATTCGCTACTGGTTCAATGCTTGGCTCAGGTGGTTTTATCGTATATAACGATACAGCCTGTATAGTAAGAAACACATGGAATTTTGCTCGTTTTTACCACCACGAATCTTGCGGACAATGTACGCCGTGTCGCGAAGGAACAGGTTGGTTAGAAAAAATATTAAACCGAATCGAAAACGGTTTTGGTCGCGAAGAAGACATCGATTTACTTTGGAACATCCAATCAAAAATCGAAGGAAACACAATTTGTCCCTTAGGTGATGCTGCCTCATGGCCTGTTGCTGCGGCAATTCGCCATTTCCGCGACGAGTTCGAGTACCACGTTCGTTTTCCAGAAAAAATAAAAAATCGAGAACATTTTGTCGCAGAACCGTTCGAAAAAGTGAAGCATTTAATAGGTAAACAATTAGCATAAAAATAAGGAGCGAAAATTCGGGCATTTCTAAAATGGCAATTCCCGCTTTTATTCCAATTTTCTCTTTTTTAAAGAAAAAAAAGAAAAGGATTCCCATTGCAAACGGGGCTAGGCGAAAAAGTTTTTCCCTCAGGATTGGTTTAAGATATAAAAAAATAAAAATAATTACTCCGTAGGAGATAAATATTGGTAAATGAAAGTAACCATAGACGGTCAAAGCATCGACGTTGAACCAGGAACCACAATCCTGCAAGCAGCCCGAATGATTGGTGGAGAAGTTGTTCCACCAGCAATGTGCTATTATTCAAAACTAAAGGGAAGCGGTGGCAAATGTCGCTGTTGCCTAGTTGACGTAACAAAAGGCAGTGAAGCCGACCCGAGACCAATGCCTAAGTTAATGGCATCGTGCGTGACAGGTTGTCAAGACGGAATGGAAATTGCCAGCAAAGCCTCAGCAAGAGTGCAAGAGGCAAGAAAGTCGGTGACCGAATTTTTGTTAATAAACCATCCACTAGATTGCCCTGTTTGTGATCAAGCTGGCGAATGCGATTTACAAAATTTAAGTTTCGAGCACGGAAACCCAAAATCACGTTTCATTGAAGAAAAACGAACTTTTGAACCCGAAGATATCGGTCCAAATATTCAATTACATATGAACCGTTGTATTCTGTGCCAACGTTGTGTGCAAGTTGCAGACCAATTGTGCGATAACAGAGTTCATGGAGTGATGGATCGTGGTGATCATTCGAATATTTCTACAATGATTTCCAAAGCTATTGACAACGAATTTTCAGGAAACATGATTGATGTTTGCCCCGTAGGCGCATTAACAGATAAGACTTTCCGATTTAAACAACGAGTTTGGTTTAACAAACCATACAATGCTCACAGAGATTGCGATAAATGTTGCGGAAAAACAACTGTTTGGATGTTTGGTGGAGAAATTCAGAGAGTAACAGGTCGCAAAGATGAATACCACGAAGTGGATGAATTCATTTGCAACGGTTGTCGTTTTGACCATAAAAATGTTGCTGATTGGACTATAGAGGGGCCAAGAAAAGTAGAAAAAGATTCTGTTATTGGCCAAAACAATTATACTCAAAAACTTGAAAAAGTCGAAATTGCAACAGAAGAATTTATTCTTGAAGGTCGCGAACAAGACCGAAATAAAATTAGTATGGCAGATATTCCATTAATTAAAAATAAAAATTCTTAAAAAATGGAAACCGCATTTATAATAGAAAAAAGCGCTGTAATTTTTGTAGTTTTTGCAATTACAATGCTGATGGCAATGTATTCAACATGGGCAGAACGAAAAGTTGCAGCCTTTTTGCAAGACCGAGTTGGTCCAAACCGAGCAGGATGGGGTGGCTTATTGCAGCCGCTTGCTGACGGTATGAAATTATTCGCTAAAGAAGAATTTGAACCTAATACTCCAAACAAAATTTTGTTTATGGTTGGTCCAGCAATTGCTATGACCACAGCATTAATGACCAGTGCGGTAATTCCATGGGGTGACAGATTGCATTTGTTCGGACAAGATATTCTGCTTCAAGCCACAGATATTGATGTGGCGCTATTGTATATTTTCGGAGTAGTATCAGTTGGTGTCTATGGCATAATGATTGGCGGATGGGCATCCAACAACAAGTTTTCATTAATGGGTGCTGTTCGTGCTGCCTCGCAAATGGTTTCTTATGAAGTTGCTATGGGCTTATCTATGATTGCACTTCTAATGATGACTGGAACACTAAGTTTAAGAGAAATATCTGCACAGCAATCTGGATGGCATTGGAATGTGATTTATCAACCAGTTTCATTTTTGATTTTCTTAATTTGTGCATTTGCAGAAACGAATAGAACGCCATTCGATTTAGCAGAATGCGAAACAGAACTTATTGGTGGGTATCATACAGAATATTCTTCTATGAAAATGGGATTTTATTTATTTGCTGAATATGCAAATATGTTTATTTCATCAGCAATACTAGCAATTTTATTCTTTGGTGGATATAATTATCCTGGAATGAGTTGGGTTGTTGAAAATTGGGGTATAAATATTGGTAATATTATAGGAATTATTGTTTTATTTGCAAAAATTTGTGGATTCATATTCTTTTATATGTGGGTGCGTTGGACAATACCTCGTTTTCGTTACGATCAATTGATGAATTTAGGTTGGAGAATCTTAATTCCGCTATCGATTGCGAATATTGTGATTGTTGGAATTGTGCTTTTGAGAAGTGAAATTGCTGTTTATTTCGGGTTATAAACTTGAGGAGCCAATTTGGCACCTCAAAATTAATATTGAGGTTTAGTATTTTGCGACACCTTATGAAATAAAACCCTTAAAAATTTTGTTTTAATTTTATCTAAATTACTAGAATACAGCATTTTAATTAAAATTATATAAAGCAAAACTAAAGGTCTCCCAAAATGCGATACCTTATTAAAAGATTTAGAATGAAAGAAAGCGTTATTATTCCAAATGAAATAATTGAAAATAAAATTTATTTGATTAGGAATGTTAAAGTAATGTTAGATAGTGATTTGGCATTGCTTTATGGTGTAGAAACCAAACAATTAAAAAGACAAGTTCGCAGAAATATTGAACGATTTCCAGAAGATTTTATGTTCGAATTGAACGAAGTAGAGGCGGAAATCTTGAGGAGCCAAATTGGCACCTCAAGTTGGGGAGGTTCACGATATGTTCCAATGGTTTTTACAGAACAAGGAATTTCGATGTTGTCAAGCGTATTAAGTAGTGCAACAGCAATTAAAATGAATATTCAAATTATAAGAGTTTTTACTAAAATAAGAGAAATTTTAAATGATAATTTGAACATAAAATTAGAAATAGAAGAAATTAAAAAGAAACTTTCTAATCATAGTAAAAATATTGAACTCGTTTATTCTTATCTTGATGAAATGATGGATAAGCACGAAAACAAAGTCGAAAGAAATAAAATTGGTTATAAAAATTAAAAAGTCAAATTGAAAAGGAATGCCATAGCCCTGATAGCAGTGAAAATCCTTTTTTTTTAGTTTGCGGCGAAGCAAAAAAACTTAAAAAAAGATTGGAACGAATAGCAGGAGATGGCTTCAAAAAAAATAAAAATAAAGAAATGTCAATAGAAACACTTTCGCTTTCTGGAAGTAAAAAGCAGGTCTCCAACAAAGAGATGACTTTTTTTGAAAGTATGTATTTAATCGCCATTGTAAAAGGTCTTTTAATTACCATCAAACACTTTTTTAGAAAAAAAGCAACAATTCATTATCCGGAGCAAGTTCGGGAAATGAGCCCAGTTTATCGAGGGCAACATCAGTTGAAACGAGACGAGCAAGGACGTGAGAACTGCACCGCTTGTGGACTTTGTGCACTTTCTTGCCCAGCCGAAGCCATTACAATGACTGCGGCAGAACGAACCAAAGAAGAAAAACATTTGTATCGAGAAGAAAAATATGCTTCGATATACGAAATTAATATGTTACGTTGCATTTTTTGTGGTTTGTGTGAAGAGGCCTGTCCAAAAGATGCTATTTATTTGACAACTTCCAAAGTTTTGGTGCCGTCAAGCGGAAAACGTGAAGATTTTATTTTCGGAAAAGACAGATTAGTAATGCCGTTGGACATTGCGATGCAAAATTCTCAACTACAAAACGCTAATTAATGACACCAATACTTATTATATTTTATCTTTTATCTGCAGTAACACTTGGAACTGCTTTTATGACAATTTATAGCAAAAACCCTATCCATAGTGCTATTTATCTAGTAGTTTGTTTTTTTACAATTGCTTTTCATTTCTTGTTACTGAACTCGCAATTTTTGGCAATCGTGCAAATAATTGTTTATTCTGGAGCAATTATGGTTTTGTTCTTGTTCACGATAATGCTAATGAATTTAAACAAAGAAAACGAAGTTCATAAACCTAGAATCACACGTTTAGGAGCAATTGTATCGTTTATTTCAATTTGTGTAATATTAGTTTTAATATTTACCAACGCTGTTCCGTTCATTGCCGAATATGATGTTTCAGGAACCGATTATCAATCTATAAAAAAACTTGGAACTGTTTTGCTTGACGGCAAAGAAGGTTTTATGGTGCCATTTGAATATGCGTCAATTTTGTTATTGGTTGCAATGATTGGAACGGTTTTATTGTCTAAAAAAGAAGAACTTAAAAAATAAAAATGCAAAATATTTTACAAGAAATTGGCATTCAAAACTATATTTTCCTTGCGGCACTGATGTTCTGTATTGGTATTTTTGGCGTTTTGTATCGTAGAAATGCCATCATCGTATTCATGTCGATAGAAATTATGCTTAATGCAGTAAACCTGCTGTTCGTAGCGTTTTCGACTTATCATCAAGATGCCAATGGACAAGTTTTTGTATTCTTTTCGATGGCTGTTGCAGCTGCAGAAGTTGCAGTTGGATTGGCAATTCTAGTTTCGGTTTTTAGGAATTTAGGATCGATTGATATTGATAATTTAAAAAACCTAAAAGGATAAGTCGCAATGGACAACACAATTTTATCACTCTTTTTATTGCTAGCACCGTTTGTTGGATTTTTATTCAATGTTTTTTTTGGTAAAAGCATTTCTAAAAATGTTTCAGGGTATATTGGAACATTTGCAATAATCATTTCATTTATTGTTTCTTTACTTTTATTTATGGATGTAAATGCTAGTAAAAAGTCAATCGAAATATCACTATTCGATTGGATTTCACTAGACAAGTTTTCAGTAAATTTCGGGTTTTTATTTGACCAATTGTCTTTACTTTGGTTACTATTTGTAACTGGAATTGGTTCTTTAATTCACTTATATTCGGTCAGTTACATGCATGAGGACGAGAACATGAATAAATTTTTCGCTTATTTAAACCTGTTTGTCTTTTTCATGATAACGTTAGTAATTGGCAACAATTTACTTGTAATGTTTATTGGTTGGGAAGGCGTTGGTTTATGTTCTTATTTGCTAATCGGATTTTGGTATAAAAATCAAGAATACAATGATGCTGCTAAAAAAGCATTCATAATGAACCGAATTGGAGATTTAGGTTTGCTCATCGGAATTTTTCTCTTGGCTTATAGTTTTGGATGTTTAGATTACACCAATTTGCAAATGGCTATTGCAAATCATAAAGATATGCATTTTAATACTTTACCGATTGCAGCATTTTGCCTTTTTATTGGTGCTTGTGGAAAATCGGCGCAAATTCCTTTATATACTTGGTTGCCAGATGCAATGGCTGGGCCAACGCCAGTTTCAGCATTGATTCACGCCGCGACAATGGTTACTGCGGGAATTTTTATGATTACTCGTTTGAATTACGTTTTTGACTTAGCACCAAATGTTCAAACTTTGATTGCGATAATCGGAGCCATTACAGCTTTGGTGGCAGCAACAATTGGCTTGGTTCAGAATGATATTAAGAAAGTTTTGGCTTATTCAACCGTTTCACAATTAGGATTAATGTTTTTGGCTCTTGGGCTTGGCGCATATGAAGTAGCTGTATTTCATGTTATTACACACGCATTTTTCAAAGCTTGTCTATTCTTGGGCTCGGGTTCGGTCATTCACGCATTGCATGGCGAACAAGACATGCGCAATATGGGTGGACTAAAAAAAGTAATGCCGATTACATTTTGGACAATGATGATATCGACTTTGGCAATATCTGGAATTTTTCCTTTTGCAGGATTTTGGTCGAAAGACGAAATATTAATGACTGCGTTTCATGGAAATATTGCTCTTTGGGTAGTTGGTTCAGTAGCATCAATTTTGACTGCTTTTTATATGTTTAGATTAATGTATTTGACATTCTTTAAAGAATTCAGAGGAACAGAAAAACAAAAATCTCATTTGCACGAAAGTCCAGCATTAATAACATTTCCTTTAATAATTTTAGCGATTTTAGCAGCCATAGGCGGAATCATTTCATTGCCAGGAAACAGCTGGTTGAACCACTATTTAACTCCGATTTTACCAAAATTAGGTGAGGAACACCACGTTTTAGGAAATACTGATTATATGTTAATGGGAATTGCAACAATTGGTGCATTAGTTGGTATTTTTATTGCTTTCACTAAGTACATTAAACAAAATCAAGTTCCTGCTCAAGATACTGAAATTAACGGATTTGCTAAAGTTTTATATAATAAATACTACATCGATGAAGGTTACAACTATATTTTAGTGAAACCAATAAATGCATTATCTAAAATATTCAGAAATAATGTTGAACCTGCACTTTCTGAATTGTTTTTCGGATTAGGATCTGGCGCAAATTATTTAGGGAAAAAAGGGAAAAAACTGCAAAATGGAAACATTGGTTTGTATCTATTTGCATTTGTAATAGGAGTTTCGATAATATTAATATATTTATTTTTAGCACAATAATTTCTACATAATGGACATATCTTATTTATTAATTATTCTTTTAGTTGGTGCATTTACAACATATTTCTCTGGAAATAAATTGGCTTCGAAAGTCGCATTGTTTTTTGGATTTGCTGCTTTTGGGGTTTCATTAGCACTATTAAACCAATTCAATCAAGGGAATAATATCAATATTTTATTGCAATGGATTGCAAAACCGAATATTCACTTTGCGTTAAATGCCGATGGATTGTCTCTATCTATGGTTTTATTAACAACAGCTTTAACACCAATCATTATTTTTTCATCATTTGGGAATGAATTTCAGAATGCAAAAGCAATTTACGGCTTAATTTTGTTTATGGCATTTGCAATGGTTGGAACTTTCTTGGCTGGGGACGGATTTTTATATTATATTTTCTGGGAATTGGCCTTGATTCCAATATACTTCATAGCGCTAATTTGGGGAAATGGCGACCCTGAAGAACGCAAAAAAGCAGTTCTAAAGTTCTTTATTTACACCTTAGCAGGTTCTCTTTTTATGTTGGTAGCATTTGTCTATTTGTACCAAAAAGTAGGAAGTTTCTTGATAGCAGATTTCTATAAATTAAATCTATCAGAAAACGAACAAACATGGATATTCATGGCATTTTTCTTGGCTTATGCAATTAAAATCCCTATAATTCCATTTCATACTTGGCAAGCAAAAGTATACCAAAAAGCACCAGGTTTAGGTACGATGCTCCTTTCGGGAATTATGCTCAAAATGGGATTATACAGTGTTATTCGTTGGCAATTGCCAATTGCACCATTGGCTGCAAAAACCTTTATGCCAATTTTAATCGGGTTAGGAATTGCCGGTGTAATTTATGGATCAATAGTTGCATTACGACAAAAAGATTTGAAGAAATTATTGGCTTATTCGTCTCTAGCACACGTTGGATTAATCGCTGCAGGAACTTATACTTTGACGATTGATGGATTGTCTGGTGCAGTTTTGCAAATGATTGCACACGGATTTGTAATCGTTGGATTGTTTTTCGTAGCCGAAATTATTTATAGACGTTTCGAAACAAGAGTCATTTCAGAAATGGGTGGCATTCGTGAACAAGCTCCGAAATTTACATCAATGTTTATGATTTTGGTATTGGCCTCGGTTGCATTGCCTGGAACATTCAATTTTGTTGGAGAATTTACAGTTTTATATTCGCTTTCGCAAATCAATGTTTGGTTTGCCGTTTTAGGTGGAACAACTATTATTTTAAGTGCTTATTATATGCTTAAAATGTTTCAACACGTTATGTTAGGCGAAACGAATAATAAAGTTTTTAAAGAAATTACGTTAAATGAAGGAATCGTTTTGGTAGTAATCATTGCATTTTTGATTTTTTTCGGATTGTATCCAAAACCAATTGTCGAGTTTATCAAACCAAGTTTAAAGGTTGTTTTGAATGCGGTAAATCGACAGTTTTAATTCATCTTTTAACATAAATAAATAAAAAATAATATTCAGAATTTAGCAAATACGATTTTTATAATCCAACTTTCTAAACTCTAAATCCTTAAAAATAAATGAACACATTAATAGCAATAATTGGATTAGGCGTTTTATGTCTAGTATTTGAAATTTTCAATGCTAGAAATGCCATCGTTCCAATAACAATTCTAGGACTTTTAGCAATTCTTGGTTTGAATATTTCTGAATATAATTACCCGTCGAGTTATTATAATTCTATGGTAATTGTCAATAATTTTTCGGTAGCTTTTTCGAGTTTATTTATTGTTTTGACTATATTTTTAGTGGCTCTAGGTCACGATGTTTATAAAAATCACGAAACCAAAATATCGGATTTTATTGCTATAAAAGTCTTTTTACTTTCGGGCGCAGTTGCAATGGTCTCCTTTGGAAATATGGCAATGTTTTTCTTGGGAATCGAAGTTTTATCAATTTCATTATACATTTTAGCAGCAAGTAATCGTTTGAGCGTAAAAAGCAACGAAGCAGGAATGAAATATTTTTTGATGGGTTCGTTTGCCTCAGGAATAATTTTGTTTGGAATTTGTTTGGTTTATGGAGCAACAGGATCTTTTAATGTTCATGAAATATATGATTTATCTCAAGGGATGGGCATACCAGAATGGTTTTATATAGGACTAACCATGATCATTATCGGAATGTTCTTCAAGATTGCTGCTGTTCCTTTTCATTTTTGGGCACCCGATGTTTACGAAGGTGCACCAGCACTTTCGACTGCTACAATGAGCACTTTGGCAAAAGTAGTGGCAGTTGCAACGCTTTACAAATTAGTAAGTTCGCTAGATGCAAATGTTTCGGATAACTTCAAAATGGTTGTTGCAATTATATCCGTTATATCAATGACTGTTGGAAACATTATGGCATTACGACAAAATAATGTCAAGCGAATGTTGGCTTTTTCAGGGGTTTCCCATGCAGGTTTTATGTTGATGACTTTACTAAATATTGCTAATTCTCAGGGAACATTATTGTATTATACTTCTGCCTACGCTTTAGCAGGAATGGCATCGTTTGCAATAATAATATTTGTAACAAGAAACAAAGACAACGAAGATATTTTGAATTTCAACGGATTAGGTAAAACGAATCCGTTATTGGCAGGAATACTAACTGCATCATTACTTTCGATGGCTGGAATTCCAATATTTGCAGGGTTTTTTGCTAAATTTATGTTATTTTCTAATACAATCGAAGCGGGTTATTTATGGGTTGTTATTATCGCTGTTATAAGTTCTATAATTAGTGTTGGTTATTATTTCAAACTAATTTTGGCAATGTACACTCGTGAACCAAACGAAGTTGCTAATAAAACTCCATTTGTCTATTATTTTGTTGGCGTTACTGCTATTGTACTAAATATCGTTATTGGAATTTTTCCTGATTTTGTGATTGGATTGTTGAAGTAAAAGAGGAAGTCTCACAACTACGAGATTTCCTCTTTTTTATTTTTATTAACAGAAAAAAATCAAGGTTAAGTATTTTTTAATGCAAAAAAATTACTAATTCCGTTTTTAATTGCGAATTTAATACTGATTTTTTAGATTTTTGAGTTGTGATACAGCCTCCTTTATTTAGTGTTCATTATAATAAAGTTTTATTATTTTTCCCAATTCTTTGATTGGTTTTTAATGGCTCCAAAGTATGCGGCTCGACTCAATGGTTCATATTCTTCTGTTTCGCCAAGCATTACCAATTTGTCTGAATCTGTTTTTCTAAAACTATAATTTGCCAAATTTCCAGTTCGAGTACACACTGCGTGAACTTTTGTTACATATTCTGCTGTTGCCATAAGGGCTGGCATAGGTCCAAAAGGATTTCCTTTAAAATCCATATCCAATCCAGCAACAATAACTCGGATGCCTTGATTAGCCAAATCATTACAAATTTTTACGATTTCATCATCAAAAAACTGTGCTTCATCAATACCAACTACATCGCAACCTTGAGCCAAAATTGCAATATTTGCAGCGGCTGGGACTGGCGTAGATCGAATTTCGTTGCGATTGTGCGAAACTACCATTTCTTCATCATAACGGGTATCAATCGAAGGTTTAAAAATTTCAACTTTTTGTTTGGCAAACTGCGCTCGTTTCAGCCTTCTAATTAGTTCTTCGGTTTTACCAGAAAACATTGAACCGCAAATTACTTCGATCCAACCAAACTGTTCTTTATGATTTACGGTATTTTCTAAAAACATTTTTTGAAATTTCTTGCGCTAAAAATGAATAGTTTTTATTACTTTGTGTCAGAAACAAAAATATTAAAAAACTACCGTTTTACTCACAATAATTTTAAAAGTTATGAAGAAAAGATTAGAAGCCGAATTAATTAGCATTGCACACCGTATTCTGAAACTTAAAAATTTAAAAGAATTGAAACAATTGCATTCTGAGGCTCAAAAACTATATGAAACTTTATCGGTTTTGAAATTTGTAGAAGAAAATATCAACATCATTCATCCAAAAATTGATGTAGAAGATGTAGAACAAAAATTAGAATATTTTTTTGATAAATCAACTAAAATTCCGAAAAGTATACTTGAGAGCAATGAAATTGTAGAACCACTTTCTTTTAATGATACTATTTCAATTAATCAAGAAAAATTAGTTTCTGAAGAAACGGAAATTGAAAATATTGAAGTGAAACCAATTATGGAAATTGAAAATAGTGTCATAGAAAATCAAAATATAGATGAGGAAGAAATTATTAATAAAGAAAATGAACCAATCTTTATTTCAGAAATTAAAAATGAAATCGAAGAGCCTAAAAAAGTAAAAAAGTCGGAACCAGTTCAGATTTCTTTTGATGAGTTTAAATTTGTAGAACCTATTTTCGAAAAAAAATCTGACAGTAGAGAAGACAAACCAATTATTCTAAACGAAAAATTATCCAAAGGAATTAATATAGGGTTAAATGATAAGATTGCATTTGTAAAGCATCTTTTTAACGAAAGTAACGAAGATTATAACCGAGTTTTATCTCAGATAAATACGTTTGACACTTATTTTGATACTGTAACTTTCATTAATGAAATGGTAAAACCAGATTACAATAATTGGGAAGACAAAGACGAATATGTATTACGTTTTCTTGAATCGGTTGAAAAAAAATTCGTTTAAAATTGGTTTTGTAAATAAAAAGTATGGGAAAATTATTCATCGTTCCAACGCCAATCGGAAATCTCGAAGACATGACTTTCAGAGCAATTCGAGTTTTGAAAGAAGCCGATTTGATTTTAGCAGAAGACACAAGAACCAGCGGAAAATTGCTTAAACATTTCGAAATTGGTACACACATGCACAGCCACCACATGCATAACGAGCATAAAACCATCGAAAATATTGTTTCAAGACTGAAAGCGGGTGAAACCATTGCATTAATATCTGATGCAGGAACCCCAGCCATTTCTGATCCTGGATTTTTGTTAACTCGGGCTTGTGTCGAAAACAAAATCGATGTAGAATGTTTGCCGGGAGCAACAGCATTTGTTCCAGCACTTGTAAATAGTGGATTACCGAACGATAAATTTGTTTTCGAAGGATTCCTACCTGATAAAAAAGGCAAGCAAACCCGGTATTTGGCACTTGCCGATGAAACTCGGACCATGATTTTATATGTTTCTCCACACAAGTTAGTTAAAACATTAACGGAGTTTGTGATTTATTTCGGCGAAGAACGACAAATTTGCGTTTCGAGAGAACTGTCTAAACTTCACGAAGAAAATATTCGTGGAACAGTTCGAGAAGTTTTAACTCATTTTGAAAACAAACCACCAAAAGGAGAAATAGTTGTTGTTGTGGCCGGGAAATCTAATAAAATAATCTAACAGTCTCGTAACTTATTATATTCAATATAATTAATTAATGGCTATTTTGAATATAATAAGTTACAAATTAAAAAATATTAATTCGTGATTAATTTGTCGAATTTGCTCTAATTCAATTTCAGCTTTTTTGGCATAATTTCCCCAATTTAATAAAATGTTATTGCATTGTTCAATAATTGCTTTCGGTTTTTTAATGTTTACATTTTTTGCTACAGCCAATAAATCTTCTAACAAAATATTTTCTCGCTTGCCATTCAAACTCATTTGATGCGCTTTTAACCAAAAATTCTCGGGATTGTAAGCAAATGTAATATCATAAGCTGGTGAAAGTTGCCATTTTCCATCAGGAAACATCAAAAAAGAAATATTTTTAGTATGATCATCTTGGTTTCTCGACATGACATTAAAAACCATTCGTCGAAACAATTGCTCAAAGTCAGTATAAGGCAATTTCATTTGTCTCATAATTTGAAACGCTTGCTCATAGGAATAACTTCGTGGCATGTTGTAATCGAAATGGGCAATTCCGCACAAAGTTTGCATGTGAATTTTTTGATTTTTTTGTCTATCAAAACGTTTGGTCATAAAATGCGAACGACTATTTTCTTGCATTAATTTGCTTTCGGACATTTCAATTCCGCAACCCAAAGCCATTAAATAATAAGCATATTCAATGTTGCCATAACCTTTTGGGTCGCCCAATTGTGCATTGGTCACACCATCGAATTTTATAAGCCAATAATCAAAACCTTCCAAACCATCAATTTGTCCAGAACGAACTTCATGTGTTTTCTCATTATAGGCAATAATTGCTTTGGCTCGTGCACCACCAGCCGAACTACCGACTTGCAAAATATCAGAATAACCTTTTTCTGAATCTGTATTTGTATGAAATTTTGTTCTTTCATCAAGAACTTCTTTAGCAAATTTTACCAATTCCTCGATTTCAATTTTATTAGAATTTTCAGTCGAAACGTTGTTTACAGGTTCGAATTCTAACGCACCCATTCCGCGTTTCCCGATATAGCAAAGTCTATCTACGGGAGTAAAATCTTGAATATTCTTACCTTGTTGCGCCAACCAAGCATCAATAATTTGATTTCCGAATTTATCGGGTAAAGAATCAGAAAGCAAACCTGGTAAACCTTTAAAAGTTTCGTTATTAAGCGATGGAAACGAAAAAACCCGCTTGCCATTTTCAAAATCAGATAACGGCATTAAAATAGGAGAGATATCTAAACCTAATTTTGAAAAATTTTTATCAAATTCGAAAATTCCATAATTGCGCATCTCGTCCCAAAGTACAACGCCAACATATTTATTCCATAATTTTATATTTGCAATAGCAACCATAATTTATAGTTTTTTGGTTCGTGGCGATGAGGCTTTTTTACGATATTTTTCTTGGGCTTCCATAACCATAATCGGACTTATTTCTGGAACCACATTAAACTCGGACAACAAATGCAATTGTTCCAAAGCACGAAGCAATTGAATCATTGTCATCAAGTTTATGGCTTGACCAGATTCCATGCGGCTAATGGTAACTCTGTTTACACCCGACATCGAAGAAAGTTCTTCTTGCGAAATGTTTTTATTGAGACGCATTTGTTTTAAATTTGCACAAATTGAATCTACAATTGCATTGTCGGACATTCCATACCAGTTTTTATTGTAACTAGTTTGATACATAATAGCGTATATTTATATTTAAAGTAACTAATATGTTACAAACATACAATTTTATTTTTGAAATAATTACTTAAAATTAATTTTTTTTAGATCATTTTTAAAAATTATTGAATTAAAATTTTACATTCGTATAAATCATAAATTTATAATTTTTAATTGAACATGCGTTGGACAATCAAACCAAAACCCGATTCTGAAAAAATAAACCATTTGGCGCAAGCCTTGAATGTCGAAACCTTTGTAGCTTCATTATTGATTCAGCGTGGTATCGAAACTTTCGACCAAGCCAAGCAATTTTTTAGACCTAGTTTGCAAGACTTGCACAATCCATATCTAATGAAAGATATGGACAAAGCCGTCGCAAGAATTGAAAAAGCCATAGAAAATAACGAAAATATTCTGGTTTTTGGCGATTACGATGTCGATGGAACAACAGCGGTTTCATTGGTTTCATCCTATCTAAAAACCTATTATCCAAACGTAGCAACCTACATTCCAGATCGATACGACGAGGGTTATGGAATTTCATTCAAAGGAATCGATTTTGCACATGACAACGAAATTTCTTTAATAATCGCTTTGGATTGTGGCATAAAATCCATTAATCACGTCGCTTACGCAAAGGAACGAAATATTGATTTCATAATTTGCGATCACCACCGACCTGGCGATATTTTGCCAAATGCAATTGCGGTTCTTGACCCAAAACGTGACGATTGCAACTATCCTTATGACGAATTGTGCGGTTGCGGAATCGGTTTCAAACTCATTCAAGCACTAGGCGAGAACCAAGGACAAAACATCAATGATTTAGTAGAATATTTAGATTTAGTTGCCACAGCAATCGCGGCAGATATTGTGCCAATGACTGGCGAAAATAGAATTTTGGCTCATTTCGGATTAATAGTCATCAACGAAAATCCAAGACCAGGAATTCAAGCATTAATTGCACAATCCAAAGTAAAAACTTTCACAATAACCGATGTTGTTTTTAAAATCGCCCCAAGAATTAACGCTGCAGGACGCATAAAACACGGCAATGAAGCCGTTGCATTATTGTCAGAATTCGATTTAGAACAAGCTACAATATTTGCATCAGAAATCGAGAAATACAACTCTGATCGAAAAGATTTAGACCAGCAAATCACCATCGAAGCTTTGAATCAAATTGAAGTAAATAAAGAACAAAACCGATTCACCAACGTGGTTTTTCAAGAAGATTGGCACAAAGGCGTTATCGGAATTGTAGCCTCTAGATTAATAGAAACCCATTACAAACCAACACTAGTTTTCACCAAAAGTGGCGACAAATTGGCTGCATCGGCACGATCAGTTAAAGGTTTTGATGTTTATAATGCACTCGAAAGTTGCTCCGAACATCTAGAGCAATTTGGCGGGCATATGTATGCCGCAGGAATGACGTTGTTGCCAGAAAATTATCCAACATTTAAAGAAGCGTTCGAAAAAGTGGTTCAAGAATCCATTTTGCCAGAACAATTAACACAAGAAATCGCCATCGATGCTGAAATTGATTTTGCAGATATTACACCCAAATTAACCCGAATCTTGAAACAATTTGAACCATTTGGACCATGGAACATGACGCCAGTTTTCTATACCAAAAACATAAAAGACACAGGTTACGGCAAACCAATTGGCAAAGAAAATGAACATTTGAAACTTTTTCTAAAGCAAAATAATTCAGACGGAATTCCTGCAATTGGTTTTGGCTTGGGCGATAAACTAGAAATTGCTAAAAAACCATTCGAAGCCGTTTATACTATTTCTGAAAATGAATTTAACGGAAAAATTGACTTACAATTAATGTTGAAAGATATCAAATAAATTTTTTTATCTCTTCAGTTCGCACTTTGCCTCGCCAGTTCGCTCTTTCATGCTCGGGTTGGGCGTGACCCTTCGTAAAAAACTTCGGGTCGCGCTTTACGTTCCCGCTTTTTTAATCAAGGCTGAAAAAGCCTTGATTAAAAAGAGCTCCACTGCAATCACTCACGCAAACAAAACTTTCGACTTCCACTTTCCACTTTCGACTTAATTCCATACTTTTGCATCCAGAATTAAGAAAATACAAAATGAGCACAAAATTCAGGGAATACAAAGGACTTGACCTACCAACAGTAGCATCAGAAGTTCTTGATTTTTGGAAAAAAGAAAACATATTCGAACAATCGGTAACCTCTCGAGAAGGCAAAACACCGTTTGTGTTTTTCGAAGGCCCACCATCTGCCAACGGATTACCAGGAATTCATCACGTGATGGCACGCGCCATCAAAGATATTTTTTGTAGATACAAAACCCAAAAAGGCTATCAAGTAAAACGAAAAGCAGGTTGGGACACACACGGTTTACCAGTAGAATTAGGCACCGAAAAAGAATTAGGAATCACAAAAGAAGATATTGGAAAAACAATTTCTATAGAAGAATATAACGAAGCTTGCAAAAAAACTGTCATGCGTTACACCGATGTGTGGAACGATTTGACCGAAAAAATGGGTTATTGGGTCGATATGCAAGATCCATATGTTACCTACAAACCCAAATACATGGAGTCGGTTTGGTGGCTCTTGAAACAAATCTACAACAAAGATTTGATGTACAAAGGATACACCATTCAACCCTATTCCCCGAAAGCAGGAACGGGATTAAGTTCACACGAAGTCAACCAACCAGGTTCGTATCGTGATGTTACCGATACAACTGTTGTGGCGCAGTTTCTTGCAAAGCCTGAAAGTTTACCAATTTTTTTACAAAATTTTGGCGATATTCATATTTTAGCATGGACAACCACACCATGGACATTACCATCAAATACTGCATTAACAGTTGGTCCAAAAATCGATTATGTTTTGGTTAAAACTTTTAATCAATATACTTTTGAGCCGATAAATGTAATTTTAGCAAAAAACTTGGTTGGAAAACAATTCGGAAAAGGTTTTTTTGTTTCAACTGAACCACATGATTTTGAAAATTTCAAAGAAGGCGATAAAAATATTCCATTTCAAATTTTAGCGGAATGCAAAGGTCCCGATTTAGTCGGAATTCGCTATGAACAATTAATGAATTTTGGAATTAATTTTGAAAATTCTAAAAACGCATTTAGAGTTATTGCTGGCGATTTTGTAACT
>JAYWEG010000276.1:0-7405 GCA_043779445.1 Bacteroidota bacterium | reverse complement strand
TTAATTTTCTAAGAAGTCTAACAATCAAAATGAAAGTAATAAACCTACATCAACAAGAAAACGAAACGATCCAGTTGGCTTGCGAGAATAATCGCCATGCGCAACAACAAATTTATTCGAAATTTTCTCCAAAAATGTTAGGAGTTTGCAGACAATATATAAAGGACCTTCAACAAGCCGAAGACATTATGATTACCGCATTTATGAAAGTTTTTGTGAATCTAAAAAATTTTGAAAATAAAGGCAGTTTCGAAGGTTGGATTCGTAGAATAATGGTGAACGAATGTATTTCATTTATTAGAGTTCAGAAAAAAGTAAAGTTTATTGATGATGAAGAATATTTCGAAGAAAGTTTTAATAATATCGAAAGCAAATTTTCGGTAGATGATCTTCAACATTTGATAGATCAATTGCCAGATGGATATAAAATGATTTTCAATTTGTATTGCATTGAAGGTTATAAACATCAAGAAATTGCAACGATGCTAAATATAAATGAAGGAACTTCTAAATCGCAATTATCTCATGCTCGAAAAGTATTGCAACAACAAATAACAAAATTAAAAAATTACGAAAATGGCACAGAATAAATTCGAAACCGAAATAAAAAACCAACTGAATTCGAGAGAGATTCAGCCATCGGTAAAAGCATGGGACAGATTAGATGCTATGTTGAGCATAGCAGAAAAACCAAAAAAGAAATATCCATGGCTTTTGATAGCTGCAAGTTTCATTGGGTTTATGTTTATTGGAACCATGGTTTTTAAATCGAATAGTATCTCATCGAGCCCATACGGTATGCCTAATGCTACAATTCAAACACCAAATATTGTTGTGTCGTCTAACGAAGTTGAAGTTCAAAATCAAAATTCTAAAGCTCCAGATGTAGTTGTTACTTCAACTAAAGTTGAGAAGCATAAAATAAATTCAGAAGCAAATAAAGTTCTAATAGTCGCTCAAAATTCTTCAAAAAAACCAATAACCATTAATCAATCCAAAAATAATAACCAACAACAATCAAAAGAAGGAGTTTCCATCACCAATCAAAATCAAATCGCAGTAAATCAAAAACAAGAAATTACAAATCAAACAAGTATCAATCAAGAAGTTTCATCAACAAACAAGGATGAAATTTTAGCATTGGTTAAACCAAAAGTAACGTATAAAACTTCGCTAAAAGTAAATCCGGCATCTTTACTTGCACAAGTCGATGGTGAAGTTACGACTGAATTTAGAGAAAATGTTTTTACCAAAGTTTCTAAAAGTTTCCAAACAGTGAAAGTTGCTTTGGCGGATAGAAATAATACAAAATAAATTTCACTATCATTTTTAATAACAACAATCAAAATCAATCAATCATTTTAAATCAAATCATTATGAAAAATTTTATCATTTATTTATCAGTATCAATTTGTGTTCTTTGTTCTACACTTCAGGCACAAGAAACGAACCACAATTTCGAAAACCGAGTTAAAATAATCTCAGAAAATATCGAAAACAGTACAAAATCTGAAAAGGCAAAACTGAAATTAGCCATCGAATCTGTAAATAGCGAACTTCAAAATGGTACCATCAACAAGCAACAAGCCGATGATAAAAAACTAGATTTAGCTGCAAAAACAGCTTCCGAAATAGAGAAATTAGTAGCCATTGAGCAAGAAAAACTAAATCAATTGGTACAAGAAAAAGTTGACGGAAAAATTGCAGAGGTTACTAAATCAAAAAAATTTTCTTATACTTTTAAATGGAGAGAAAAAGATTCCGTTCAAAAATCAGAACGCAAAACCACAAATCAATTTGTTTTTGCCATGGGATTAAATAATGTGATGACCGACAATTCGTTATCGAATTCTGATTTTAGATATTTTGGATCACATTTCTACGAATGGGGAATCACAAGCAACACTCGGATAATAAACAATAATAATTTGCTTCATGCCAAATACGGATTTTCGGTAATGTACAACAATCTTCGTCCAACGGATAATCGTAGTTTTGTGGTTTCTGGAAATCAAACCACATTGCAAACAAACTCCATTAATACAGATGATTCTCGTTTCAAAAACGTGTATTTAGTTTTTCCATTACATCTAGAATTTGATTTCACTAAAACAAAAATCAAAGATGGAAAATCAATTTTCAATTCTCACGAAGGTTTTAGATTTGGGATTGGTGGCTATGCAGGAATTAATCTAAAATCGAAACAATATTTAGAGTTCAACAGCAACCGTTACGAGACCTCATCAGAAACACAAGGCGATTTCAATACGAATAATTTCATCTATGGTTTGAGTTCTTATGTTGGTCTTGGCGAAACAAGTTTATATCTAAAATACGATTTGAATCCTTTGTTTAAAGATAATGTTGTGAAACAAAACAACATTTCACTTGGAGTTCGTTGGGACTTTAATTAAAACGCACACCTATTTTTATTTAGCCACGAATTCAGGAATTTTATTATTTTAAAAATCCTGAATTCGTGGTTAACTTTTTAATTTGAATTATGTATTTTTACGAACTATTTAATACAAAAATTGATTTCAAAAACCACCATTGACAATGTTTACGAAACTGCCCGAGTTGAGGAAGTTATCGGTGATTTTGTAATGCTCAAACGGGCAGGAAGCAATTTTAAAGGATTAAGTCCGTTTTCCGACGAGCGTTCGCCATCGTTTATGGTATCACCGGCCAAAGGAATTTGGAAAGATTTCAGTTCTGGAAAAGGTGGAAATGCAATCGCTTTTGTCATGGAACACGAAAAGTTTTCGTATCCAGAAGCCATTAGATATTTAGCAAAAAAGTACAATATCGAAATCGAGGAAACCGAGCAAACTGCAGAAGAAAAAGCAAATACAGATGTTCGCGAAAGTTTGTTTATGGTCTCTGAATTTGCCAATAAATATTTTCATGATATGTTGCTAAATTCCGAAGAAGGAAAAGCTATTGGACTTTCGTACTTCAAAGAACGAAGATTTACTAACGAAACAATCAAGAAATTTCAACTAGGCTATTCGCCAGAAACTTGGGATGCTTTTACAAAAGAAGCACTCGGGAAAGGATACAAACAAGAATTCCTAGAACTCGTTGGTCTTACAATCCCAAAAGAAGGTGGAAATCCATTTGACCGTTTCAAAGGACGTGTCATGTTTCCCATTTTGTCCATGTCCGGAAGAACTTTGGGTTTTGGGGGCAGAATTTTAACTAATGACAAAAAAGCAGCAAAATATCTCAATTCTCCTGCGAGTGATTTATACGATAAAAGTAAAGTTCTATATGGAATTTTTCATGCTAAACAAGCCATCGCCAAACAAAATAATTGCTATTTAGTCGAAGGATATACTGATGTAATTCAGTTTCAACAAACCGGAATCGAAAATGTGGTTGCCTCTTCTGGAACTGCTTTAACTCCAGATCAAATCAGATTAATTAATAGGTTAACGAAAAACATAACCGTTCTTTTTGATGGTGATGCTGCAGGAATGCGTGCCGCTGTCCGTGGAATCGATTTGATTCTTGAGGAAGGTATGAATGTCAAGGTTTGTACTTTCCCAGATGGAGAAGATCCAGACAGCTTTGCAAAAAAGAACTCTTTTGAGGAATTGACCAAATATTTAGAGGAAAATGCTAAGGATTTCATTCAATTTAAGGCATCACTTTTGATGGACGAAGCCAAAAATGATCC
This sequence comes from Bacteroidota bacterium, assembly GCA_043779445.1. Taxonomy (GTDB): domain Bacteria; phylum Bacteroidota; class Bacteroidia; order Flavobacteriales; family Flavobacteriaceae; genus Flavobacterium. The sequence goes on along the minus strand of JAYWEG010000276.1, from coordinate 3,723 downwards.
TATCAAAAAAGCAGATTTGATTCGGGATATGGTTGTGAGTATTTCCAAAATTCCAGATCGAATCAAACGCGAAATTTATATTCAAGAATGTTCCCGAATTATGGATATTTCGGAGCAAGTTTTAGCGAGTACCCTAGCACAATTGGTACAAAAAGACATTTCAGAAACCAAAAAAGTTGTAAAAAAAGACCAAAAATCATTCGAAATAGTTCGAGATGATGAAGAAATAATTTCATCTCATAAAATTGATGTGGTGCATCTTTTGGAAAAATCTATAATCGAAATTTTATTGCTTTACGGAAATGAAGAAGCAGAATTCGAAAATGTTTTTGTGAAATTTGATGAAAATCAAAAAGAAATTGAAGTTTCAGAGAAAATAACCTCTAAAATTTATCAAAGGATTTATCTCAATCTTCAGGAAGATGAGGTGGAATTTGCAAATCCATTGTTCAAAGAAATCTATGATGATTTGGTTTCGAATTATTTACAAAATGAATCTTTTGATAAAGTAAAATATCTAAATTCCATTAAACCCGAATTTTCTCAACTCATCACCGATATTCTCATGGACGACGAAAAATATCAACTCCATGGGTGGATGGAAAAAAAACAGGTATATGTTCGAGAAAAAAACGACCACGAGGTTTTGACGCGATTAGTTTCAGAAAACATCATTGCCTATAGAGAATTTTTAATAAACAAACTCAACGCAGAATTAATGCAAAGCATGATTGATCCAGAAAACATGGACAAAACAGATACATTAACCACCATCAACGAATACAACAAACTAAAAGTTGCAATTACCAGAAGTATTGGTAGAATGCGATCGACCTACAATTAAATTATTTCTAAAGTTTTTGCTTTGTTAACCAAATCCACTAGATTAGTAACATTTAGTTTTGTTAATAATCTAAGTTTATAAGTGCTAATGGTTTTTTCATTCAAGTTTAAAGCGGCGGCTACTTCTTTATTTTTCTTTCCATCGATTAAATGACGTAAAACTTCAATCTCACGGGTTGAAATTTTTCTAAAAGCACGTTCAGATTTATTTTGCTTCGAGATCAAAGCAATGCTTTTTTTGATTTCATCTGTTAAAATAATTTCTCCAGCATGAACTCTAATGATAGATTGACCAAGAGTTTCAAGTTTAGCAGATTTATGTAAGTAACCAGAAATTCCAATTTTTATGGCATTTGGAGCATACATTTTTTCAGAATAATTACTAAAAATTAAAATTTTTGTATTTGGATATTCTCTCAAAATTGCTTTCAAATCAACAATGCTCGCCATTCCGTTCAAATCTAGATCAACGATTAAAACGTCAATTTCATTCGATTTCAAAACGTCTTTTAAAAGATTAAAGTTTCCAACGTTACTAACAATAGAAATATCTGAATTATCTTTAAAATAAGCCTTAATTCCAAAATGAATTACTGGATAATTATCGGCTAAACATACTTTAATCATAATAGGGATTTTTTAACAATTGTTTATAAATACAACATTTTGTAAAATTACAAAACTTTTATCATATTATCAAAGAAAAAGATAAAAAAACAATTATTCTCTATGTATCATACAGACGGGAATCGGCATCATTTTATGTTTGTTTGCTGAGTTTAACCGTATAAATAGTGCTAAAACTTCTTTTTCTCTCATTGAATAATTGTCAGAAATAGCTTCTTTTTCAAATTCCTTCATGGCCCACTCAAGTTCAACATAACTTGCTCCAAGTTGATCTTCATCAGTTCGATCGTCGCCAAAAAGGCCATCTGTTGGTGCAGCATTTCGTATAGATTCAGGAATTTTCAGAAATTTTCCAAGCTCATATACTTCGGTTTTCATCAAATCAGCAATAGGACTCAAATCTACCCCGCCATCGCCATATTTTGTATAAAAACCAACACCAAAATCCTCAACTTTGTTGCCAGTTCCAGCCACTAACAATCCATGAATGCCAGCAAAATAATACAAAGTGGTCATCCTTAATCGCGCTCGAGTATTTGCCAAAGAAAGATTTACTTTTGACAAATCTTCAATTTCTGTAACAGTCGATCTAAAATTTTCGAAAACCGATGTTAAATCGGCTTCGATAGAATCCACATTTTCATACCTCGATTTAAGTTGTGCAATATGCTCACGGGCACGGCTCACGTGACTGGCAGCTTGATGAATTGGCATTTCGACACACAAAACCTTCAAACCCGTTTGGGCACATAATGTCGAGGTTACCGCAGAGTCTACGCCTCCAGAAATACCCACTATAAAACCATTTACGTTAGATGCTGTTGCATAGTTTTTTAGCCAATCTACAATTTGATTATTTACTTTCTCAACCAAAAATTCATTATTTTTAATCATAATTTATATAATTTTAAGAAACCTAAATGTATATTTGCAAATTTAAACAATTTTTTGAAGCTATCTCCCGCTATTTGTTACAATCTTTTCTTTTTTTAAAGAAAAAAAAGAAAAGGATTTTCACTATTATCGGGGCTAAAAATCACCAATACATGAAAAAGTATTTTATTCTAGTTGTATTTTCATTACTTATGTTGTCTTGTGACAAAAAATCTAAAATCGAAAACCAAGTCGAAGAAATTCCAGTTGAAATCAAAATGGTTCGATTCGACAAACTTTTTTTTGAATCTAATCCTCAAGATTTAACAAAACTAAAAAAACAATTTCCGTATTTTTTTCCTGCAGGAAACCAAGATTCGGTTTGGATAAATAAAATGAAAAATCCGTTGTGGAGAGAATTATATACCGAAGTTCAAAAAAAATACAGCAATACAAATTTATTGCAAACGCAGGTCGAAGATCTAGTCAAACACATCAAATTCTATTACCCCGAAACTAAAATTCCAAAAGCAATTACGCTAATTTCAGAAATGGATTACAATTCAAAAGCCATTTATGCAGATAGTTTGATATTGATTTCACTTGAATTATATCTCGGTAAAGATCATAAATTCTACGAAAATGAATTTCCGAATTATATCAAACAAAATTTCGAAGCAAATCAAATCATGCCCGATTTAGTCTCGAGTTTTGGACTCAAAAAAATTGGATATCCAAGGGACAAATCTTTGTTGTCACAAATGGTCTATGCAGGAAAAGAATTGTATCTTAAAGACAAACTCCTTCCAGAATTCTCTGACGAAGACAAAATAGGATATTCAAAAGAGCAATATAACTGGTGCATGGCTAACGAAGCCTTTATTTGGAGTTATTTCATCGAAGGTAAAATGCTTTATGATTCAGACACCAAACTCGCTGGTCGTTTCATTAACCCAGCACCGTTTTCTAAGTTTTATCTCGAAATCGACAACGAATCTCCAGGCAGAGTAGGCGTATGGATAGGCTGGCAAATTGTTCGATCATATATGGAAAACAACGAAACATCTTTGCAAGATATGCTAAAAATGGATGCTAAAGAACTTTTCGAAAAATCGAAATATAAACCAAAAAAGTAGTTTTTAGAAAAAATTTAGCAGAAAGCAAATTTAAGATTTCAGATGTTTTTTTTTAAACTTATTTTTTTAATTAAACCACAACCAACAACTTACAATTTATTACAAAAATTATGATTTCAGAAATATTATTTCAAGTAAAATTAGACGAAAACCGAGTTCCCGAAAAAATAATGTGGACTGCAGAGGATGGCGGTGTAAAACTCGAAGAAACAGAAGCAATTTTACTATCGGTTTGGGACAGTAA
>JAYWEG010000275.1:0-7421 GCA_043779445.1 Bacteroidota bacterium | reverse complement strand
TAATCGTTAGCAAACTGTAAGATTTTTTTTCCAATGCCACTATTTTGTAATTCTGGATTTACACAAAGCATTCCAAGATAGAGTTTGTTTGTTTTTTCGACTAATAGTACACAACCCAAAATTTGATTATTTTCCTGATACTTAAAAATCGATGATTTTGAATCTTGAATAATTTCTGATAATTCATTAGTATCAATCCTAATTCCTTCTAATAAATTGGCTTCGGTAGTCCAACCTTTTTTCGAAGATTCTCCTCGGTATGCTGAATTCACTAACATTTCTAATTCCGAAATATCTTGTAATGTTGCTTTTGTAATCATTTTTTTAAGTCTTTATTCTTTACTTTTTATTTATTCTTTTTATTTCCACAACTCATAACTCATAACTCATAACTCATAACTCATAACTCATAACTCATAACTCATAACTCATAACTTATAATTCCTAACTCCTAACTTACAACCCACAACTTATAACTCCTAACTCATAATTCTTAACTCATCGTTTCCCCAACTCAATGATTTCTAAATCTTTTATTTTATCTTCATCAATTACAAAACGAAGCATAGTTCGAACCTGATGAAAACCGCTAATTCCCGCTGCACCAGGGTTCATGTGTAAAAAATTATTTTTTTTATCAAAAATGACTTTCAAAATATGCGAATGTCCACAAATAAATAATTTTGGTGGATTCAAACTCAATTCTTCCCGAATATTCGGATTATATTTTCCTGGATAACCACCAATGTGAGTGATCCAAACATCAACATTTTCGCACATAAAACGATTGTGTAACGGAAATTCTATTCTAGCTTGATTGTCATCTATATTTCCAAAAACGCAACGCAAAGGTTTCAATTTTTTTATTTGATCCGTAACTAACACATTTCCAATGTCACCAGCATGCCAAACTTCGTCAGAAAGATTAATATATTTAATAATCGTTGCATCAATATGACTATGTGTATCGGAAAGTAAAAGTATTTTGGTCATATAATTTTATAGAAATCAGGTTGCGAATATATAAAGTAAATTTATATTTTTAAATCTGAAGTAGTTTAAACTTTCGAGTGCTAAAAACTTTGTAACTTTGCATTTCAAAATTTTAAAATTCAGAATGCGTTATTTCATTAAATTTTCTTATAATGGTACAAATTATCACGGTTGGCAAACACAACCTAACGCCATTTCTGTTCAAGAAGTTTTAAATAAGGCAGTATCCACGATCCTAAATTCCGAAATAGATTGCATGGGCGCTGGTCGAACCGATACTGGGGTTCATGCAAAAGAAATGTATGCTCATTTTGATTATCATACCAAAATTGAGGTCGAGAATTTAATTCACAAGCTCAATTCGTTTTTACCAAAAGATATAGTTGTTTTTGAAATAATAAAAGTTCACGACAAGGCTCATGCAAGATTTGATGCAACAAAACGAACCTACGAATATCATATAAATTGTTTCAAAGATGCATTTTTGAATGAACAAAGTTGGTTTTATAATCAAAAATTAGATATAGATTTGATGAATCAAGCCGCAAAAATATTATTCAATCATACAAATTTTCAATCGTTCTCTAAAGTAAATACTGATGTAAATACATTTGATTGTAACATTTACGAAGCCTTTTGGACTCAAAGAAACAACAAAATTATTTTCACGATTTCGGCAGATAGATTTCTGAGAAACATGGTTCGAGCCATCGTTGGGACTTTAGTTTATGTTGGTTTAGACAAAATTACAAGGCAAGAATTTAATGAAATTATCGAAAGTAAAAACAGAAATAATGCAGGTTTTTCGGTTCCTGCACATGGATTATATCTAACAAAAATTGAATACGATTACTTAAAATAGATAGCAGATTTTAGATTTCAGGTTTCGCAAAATCCTAAATCTTAAATCTTAAATCCTAAATTAAATTATGAAAGCAAAAGCATTTGATACGAGACTATTCAAAAGAATTCTCGAATATACAAAACCATACAAAACTAGATTTTACAGTGTCATTGCGTTTGCGATATTGCTATCAATTTTCTCAGCATTACGTCCCTATTTACTCAAGCAAACCGTCGATAATTATATCAAACTTCACGACAAGCAAGGACTGTTGCTCTATGTTGTTTTCATGGGAATTGTACTTTTATTAGAAGTTTTTTCGAATTTTTTCTTTGTATATTGGGCAAATTGGCTCGGTCAAGATATCATCAAAGACATTCGAAACAAACTTTTTAAACACATGTTGAGTTTTAAAATGAAATACTACGACAATGCACCAGTTGGACAATTGGTGACACGCTCGGTTTCTGATATCGAAAGTATTGCAAAAATCTTTTCACAAGGACTTTTCATGATTGGAAGTGATTTACTAAAAATGCTTGTAATCATGAGTTTTATGTTCTATATGAATTGGAAACTCACATGGATCGTCATTCTTGCCATGCCTATAATTCTTTTTATTACTCGAATATTTCAGAAAAAAATGCAAATTGCTTTTGAGGAAGTAAGAAATCAAATTGCAAATCTAAACACTTTCGTTCAAGAACGAGTTACCGGAATGAAAATTGTGCAACTCTTTAATCGTGAAGATATTGAGTTAGAAAAATTCAAGGAAATAAATCAAAAACACAATGTTGCTTGGATTAAAACCGTTTGGTACAATTCAATTTTTTTTCCAATTGCCGATATCATTTCATCATTAACGCTAGGTTTTGTAGTGCTTTATGGAGGATTTAATATTCTTGGAGGTGGATTGACAACATTTGGAGATTTATTTTCCTATACCATGTTTATAGGAATGTTGTTCAACCCTTTGAGACAAATTGCCGATAAATTCAACGAAATGCAAATGGGAATGATATCTGCCAATCGGGTTTTCGAAATTATTGATATTCAGGATCAAATTCAAGATATTGGCAATATCGAAGCACCAATTTTTAAAGGAACTATTAGTTTCAAAAAAGTTCGGTTTAGTTATATCGAAAACGAAGAAGTTGTAAAAGGTATTGATTTAGAAATAAATCCTGGTGAAACCATAGCCATTGTTGGCGCAACTGGCGCAGGAAAATCGACGATTATCAACCTCTTAAATCGTTTCTATGAAATCGATTCGGGCACAATTTCAATAGATTCTATTAACATAAAAGATTACACATTATCATCTTTGAGGGTTCAAATTGCTGTTGTTTTGCAAGATGTTTTTCTGTTTGCAGACACAATACTAAATAACATAACACTCAACAATCCAAACATTTCTTATGAACAAGTTATCGAGGCAGCAAAGAAAATAGGAGTTCATGATTTTATTATGACTTTACCTCAAGGATTCGATTACAACGTAAAAGAGCGGGGCATAATGTTATCATCTGGTCAACGTCAATTAATTGCTTTTTTACGAGCATTTGTTAGCAATCCAAGTATTTTGATTCTCGACGAAGCCACTTCATCAATCGACACGTATAGCGAAGAATTAATCCAAAATGCCACAGACACAATCACCAAAAACCGAACATCGATTGTCATTGCACACAGATTGGCAACCATTGTTAATGCTGATAAAATTGTAGTCATGGACAAAGGTTTCATTGTAGAAGTAGGTTCTCATTTCGAATTACTAAATCTTGAAAACGGGTATTACAAAAACCTCTATTATTCTCAATTTTTGGTTGAGAATTAAAAGCCAATCCAACTTTCCGCTTCAAGTCCTCGCAAAAACAACTATCTTTCTAAGGCAAAAAACGAACTTCCGCTGGTCGTTGTTTTTTGTCAAGAAAAATTAGTTGTTTTTGCTGTGGGCTTTCTACTGCAATTTGGGCTAAAAATCCAAATTCTAACAAAATTTTCTATCATAAGAAGTTTTAAAAACCTGCTAGGATATCAAAAAAAATCATTAATTTCGCTGACTCAAATCATCACATAAAAAATACAAAAATGAAATACGATATTATTGTTTTAGGAAGTGGACCAGGCGGGTATGTAACCGCTATTCGTGCTTCGCAATTAGGTTTCAAAGTTGCAATAATCGAAAAAGAAAGCCTTGGTGGAGTTTGTTTAAATTGGGGTTGTATTCCAACAAAAGCATTATTAAAATCGGCTCAAGTTTTCGATTATTTAAAACATGCCTCGGATTATGGATTAACTGTTAAAGAATTCGATAAAGACTTTTCGGCCGTTGTTACTCGTTCTAGAAACGTGGCTGGCGATATGAGCAAAGGAGTTCAATTCTTAATGAAAAAAAATAAAATAGATGTAATTGACGGTTTCGGAAAACTAAAACCTGGCAAAAAACTAGAGGTAACCGCGCAAGACGGAAAAGTAACCGAACATTCTGCTGATCATATTATTATTGCAACTGGTGCACGTTCACGAGAATTGCCTAATTTGCCACAAGATGATGTAAAAGTTATTGGGTATAGAAAAGCAATGACGTTGCCAAGCCAACCAAAATCTATGATTATTGTTGGTTCTGGAGCTATTGGAGTAGAGTTTGCACATTTCTATAACGCCATGGGAACTGACGTAACCCTTGTAGAATTTATGCCATTAATAGTTCCTGTTGAAGACGAAGATATTTCGAAACAAATGGAACGTTCCATGAAAAAAGCAGGTGTTAAAATAATGACATCATCATCGGTGGAAAGAATTGATACTTCAGGAAATGGTGTGAAAGCATTTGTGAAAACGGCAAAAGGTGAAATAGAATTAGAAGCAGACATCTTATTATCGGCAGTTGGAATCAAAACCAATATCGAAAACATTGGACTTGAAGAAGTTGGAATCGCAACCGATAAAGATAAAATCCTAGTAAATGATTATGCTCAAACCAATATACCAGGATATTATGCTATTGGCGATGTAACATCAGGACAAGCATTAGCGCATGTTGCCTCCGCAGAAGGAATAAATTGTGTTGAGAAAATTGCCGGCTTGCATGTTGATCCTATCGATTATGGAAATGTGCCTGGTTGTACCTATGCGACTCCAGAAATTGCATCTGTAGGAATGACAGAAAAACAAGCTCGCGAAAAAGGATATGAATTAAAAATTGGAAAATTTCCATTTTCAGCATCTGGAAAAGCCAAAGCATCTGGAACTCCAGACGGGTTTGTAAAGGTGATTTTTGATGCAAAATATGGTGAGTGGTTGGGTTGTCACATGATCGGTGCTGGAGTTACCGACATGATTGCCGAGGCTATTGTTGCCAGAAAACTCGAAACAACAGGTCACGAAATTTTAAAAACAATACATCCGCATCCTACAATGTCTGAAGCAGTTATGGAAGCTGTCGCAGATGCTTATGGAGAAGTGATACATTTGTAGAATTTTTATTATGTTAAACAAAAATCCGTTTTGAGAAATTAAAACGGATTTATTGATTTAAAGAAAAGAAATTTTAGTATAAATATCTTTTATGAATATGATTCGAAGACTAAACTTCAAAGATTTCTTTATCTTTTAGACCAGTACTTTTAAAAAATTTAACTGCAGCATATTTTGTAAGGTTATCACTATTTTTCGCAGCCAATATTTGAACATTTCTTTCCGTAACACCCAAAGCGAGTGCTGTCTGCAAACGAAATGATTTGTCATTCAAAATTTTTTCCCTAACTAATTCTGATACATTCATTGTTTGTTGTATTTTTATTCGTAATATTGTGCTTTATAAAACGGCAAATATATGCACTATATTACGCCTAAAAAAATAAAAAGCGAATTATTTTACATATTTAATAAACATAAAATTCATCATGTTCAATATTAAGGAATTAAGAATTAAAAAAGGAGTAACACAAACAGAATTAGCAAACTATGTTGGAGTTTCATTAAGATCAATTCAACATTGGGAAAAAGGAACAAAAAATATTACGATATTTAGATTAGAAAAAATTAACACATTCTTTGGATTAAATATGAATCTCAATGCGTATGAAGATTTTGAACCTGAAACTCTTTTAGTTGCAGAAACAAATCCTGAATACATTATAAATAAAAAAAATCTGGAAAAAATTGAAGTTTTGGAAGACACGATCAAAGAAAAAGATGAACAATTAAAATACCTAAAACTGCAGGTAGAATTTTTGAGAAATGATATTAGTAAATCAAAAAACTCTATATAATATTACTTTTATTGATATTTAGTTTTAAAATCTTAATATATATTTATTCATAAATGAAATCTAAACTATCTTTTATAGCTTTTTTAATTTTTCAGTTTTCTTCACAAGCTCAAATCAAAATTCTTTTTGATGCAACAAAAGCTGAAATGGCTGGAAATGCAGCCTGGGTTATTGATGCTGATTTGTTTAACATTTCCTTTTCTGGCGGTCCAGCCTCTATTGGAGGAAATGAATCGAACCCACAGCGATTTCCAACACCTGCGCAATCTGGGGTAATTGCTTCAACTACTGAATCATTCTGGAAAGGTGGAATTTCAGCTTGGGCCATTGACTGTGCAAAACTTGGCTATTTAGTTGAAACGTTGCCATATAACGGGCAAATAACCTATGGAAATGCCTCGAATGTTCAAGATTTGAGTAATTACAAAATGTTTGTTTTGGTCGAACCCAATATTCAATTTACAACTACCGAAAAAACTGCTATTATAAATTTTGTTCTAAATGGTGGTGGATTGTTTATGATTGCGGATCATAATATTTCTGACAGAAACAATGACGGATTTGACGCTCCATTAGTTTTGAATGATTTAGTAAATAACAACTCCGTTGCTGTTAATCCTTTTGGGATAGTTTTTGACAACAATAATACCTCTAATATAACTTCGTCAAATGTAGCAAACCTTCCATTTGATCCTGTTATAAACGGAAGTTTTGGTACTGTGTCACAGTTGAAATATTCTCAAGGATCATCCATGACCATAAACACAAGTATAAATACTAATGCCAAAGGATTGATTTATACTACAGGTTCCTCAACAACAGGATCAACGAATATTTTATTTGCAACTTCGACCTTTGGAAGCGGAAAAATAGCAGCTTTAGGCGACAGTTCTCCAGCAGACGACGGTACAGGAGATACAAATGATAATTTATTTTTTGGATATTCTGACCTTGCAGGCAACCATCAAAAGTTAATTATGAACGCAACAGTTTGGTTAATTTCTACGAATTTGACAACTAATAATTTCGAATTAAAGGAAAATAATTTTTATGTTTCTCAAAATCCAATTAACAATAAAGAATTGAAATTAAATTATATTTGCAAAGAAAATACTAATTTTTCTTTAATAATTTATGATTCAATTGGAAGAATTACTCAATCCTCAAAATTTTCAAATTCAGAAATCGGACTAAACTTTTTTAATTTAGAGTTACAAGATTTGAATTCTGGAATTTATTTTTGTAAGATAACTTCAGATTTTGGTTCAAAAAATCTTGGGTTTATTGTTAAATAATTATTTTGGACG
>JAYWEG010000274.1:0-3002 GCA_043779445.1 Bacteroidota bacterium | reverse complement strand
TGGCACTCAATTAATCAATAAATTGGCAATTAGTTCTTCGATTTCGTATGAAAAAGCATTAGATAATACTAGTAATAATCCGTTTCCAAATAATCAAAGCAATTCGGCTATGAACTATACTTTATCGTTTGGGAAATTGGTTTATCCGAAAATTTATTCCACTTTAAAACAAACTAATATTAATTTAATGATAGAGTTTTTGGGGCAAAGATTGAACGAAAATAAAAAATCGTTTCTTGAAGTTGTGCCTTCTATTCAATTTATTATCAATAGTCAAGCAAGAATTGATTTTGCATATCGACAAGAAATTTATTCTGATATGTTGCGAACGGCTCCAAACGGAATTTATTTGAAATTGGAATATACTTTTTTTAATATTTGATAAAAATAGCCACGAATTGCTCCGCCTGTCGCTCTTTCAGGCTCAAATCACAAATATTTTTAACTATAACATTCGTGAACTCGTGGCGATTTTTTTATTTTCTCAAATCAAATTTATATTCTATTCCACACATAAAAGTTCTTGGCGCAGCAACGGAAAATATAGATTTATCGTTTGTATTATTTCCTTTTGCTACGTTGTAAGCATACAATTTATCTGTCAAATTCATAATGTTGGTATAGAATTCAATTCCTTTATAAATATAACTAATTCTAGCATTAAAAAAGTTGTAACCAGCTTATTCTACTGTGTTTATTTGGTCTTGGTAGTAACTCGAAACATATTGCCATTCGATTGAAGTTCGCAAATTTGGTAACCATTTTGGGTAATAACTTACCTCGGAATTCGAAACCCATTTTGGGGCTTGTGGCATTTCGAATCCATCTAAACGTTGCACAGGATCGGTTGGTTTATCGCTAACTTTAAAATCGATAAATTTATGTAAAGCGTAAGTTCCGCCAAAGCGAATATTCCATTCTTGGGTTGGTTTGTAATTCGTTCCAAATTCAATTCCTGAATGTTGTGTTTCTCCAGCCGATTGATAATCTGTTGAATTATCGGGCTGACGAATACTCAATTGTTCGTTTTTTCCTTGCAAATAATACAAGGCATAATCAATTGATAATTTGCTTTTTACTAAATTAAGAAAACCTCCAATTTCGTAATTATTAAATTTTGCGGGTTCTAAATTATAATAAAATTCTGCTGGAATTGTCGCTGTTCCTGTGTTTGGTTTTTTTCTGAAAATTGATGTCAATCACGGAGGTGCAAAACCTTGAGCGAAGTTTCCATAAAATCCAGTGTTTCTGCTAATGTTATAATTTACACCTATTTTACTTGTCAATTGATTGTAATTTTTTTCGCCATTTGACACAATTCCAACATTGTTTACATAAGACAAATACATTTGGTCAAAACGTGTTCCTAGTGTAAATTTCAAATTATCTAAAACATTGAAACTATATTGCAAATAACCCGAAGTGTTTTTAATTATAGCATTAAAATCTGCTAGTTTAGAACCAGTTTCGCCTAAATTTTCATAATTATTCACAGATAATCCGTCAGGATTCAAGTTGGCTTTCAAGTTGATTTGTTTCGAATAATAATCGTTTGGCGAACGGTCATACAAACCACCAATAATTAAATTCGATTTTAAAAAGGCGAACTTTTGAGAATGTTGTCCTAAAATTCCATAACTTTTAAAATCGTTCGAATTAATTTCGCCTTTTGCAAAATTTGGATTGTTTGTTCCGCTAGCAACTGGATTCCAACGAATTCCGTAGCCAGGATTTTGTCCCAACTTATTATTTCTATGAAAAACGGTTACAAAACTTTCGGAATTGTCGTTCCATTTTTGTTCTAATGTCAATCGGTTTCGCAACGCATCTGAACTTCGATAAGTAAAATCGGTCGTGCTAGAATAGTTTCTAGAATTGTAAACTTCTTCGTTAATATTGCCGCTGGTTTGCGAATAATAAAGTCCTTTCATGAAAGTTCCAATCAATTTGGTGTTTTTCGAAATGGCATAATCCATTCGCAAATTGATGTTATTTTTCTGATAATCTGATGCTGCCAACCAAGAATTTTTTTGGTCTGAAATCAATCCCGAAACATAAAAACCAATTTTTCCAGCCGTTGCGCCACCAGCAACTTGCAAGCGTTTGTAACCAAATTGATCGGTTTGTATACCAATTTTGAAACTTGGGTCTAATGTTGGTGCTTGTGTAATAAAATTGATGGTTCCGCCAACGGCTTCTGGTCCATAAATCGACGAAACTGGACCTTTGACAACTTCTATAGAATTTAACGAAAATTGATTGATTTCCAACAAAGCATTGTGATTAAAAACGCCCAATGGTCGAATTGACAAACCGTCTTCAAGATATAAAAAATAACTCGAATAAGAAAGTGGCTGACGAATTGCCATGGCATGTTGCTCATTGCCAAGATTGACCATTAGTACGCCTGGCGTTTTATTAATGACTTCGTAAATGGCAGTTGGCTTGGTTTCCGAAATGGTTTTGGCTGATAATTTACTAACTGAAACAGGAATTTCTGACCGTTTTGTTGCGCCACGATTAGCCGTTACAATTACGTCTTCAAGTTGATTGGTTTTTGTAGAATCTTGTTGTTTTGAGTTTTGTGCAAAAGCAGATTGTCCTATTAGTATTAGAACGAAAAATATATGTTTCATTTAGATAATTATAAAATAATAATAACTATTTCATTGACAATAAGCCAATAAAATTTACATTTCAAACGATTTGAAATGTGTTGATTAAAAAATATAATTAAACGGTCGGCGGATGAAAAACTGCAAAAACCTTAGATTTTAGTTTAGAAGATAAATAATAATTTGCAGTTCTTGGATTTGCTTCATATATATAAGAAGAAAAATCATAAACGATTACAGAATTGGTATAAACAATCTCTGATTTTTCTTTTAAAAGTGAATCGTGTTTTTTTTCGTTTTCGGCTTGTTTTTTTAATTCTGCACGCAAAACGCAATTTCCGTTACAAGTATTGTCTTTTTTGGCACGAAGCACACAAAGTGTTTTGG
>JAYWEG010000273.1:0-7464 GCA_043779445.1 Bacteroidota bacterium | reverse complement strand
ATCACTCTATCAAATTGCTCAAAAATCCTCTCGCAAAATTATTGGACTTATGTCTGGAACGTCTTTAGATGGCTTGGATATTGCACTTTGTGACCTCTCAGAATCTGGAGAAAACACAAAAGTAAACCTTCTAAACTTTGATACCGTCGACTATTCCGAAGATATAAAAATAGAAATCCGAAAAGTGTTTGCAAAACAAAACATCGATTTTCAACATTTGGTGTTACTCAATGAATGGATTGGGAATTTGCATGCTCAAATGATTTTAGACACACTCAAAAAATGGAATATTGAAACACAAGAAATTGATTTAATAGCCTCGCACGGTCAAACCGTTTTTCATGCTCCCAGAAATTTGCATCAACAACAAAAATTTCCAAATGCAACCCTACAAATTGGCGATGGCGATCATATTGCAGTAAAAACAGGAATTATAACGGTGTCAGATTTTCGTCAAAAACATTTGGCGGCGGGTGGAGAAGGAGCGCCTTTGGCAGTATATGGAGATTATTTAATCTTCGGAAAAAAAGGAGAAAATCGAATCATGCTCAACATGGGAGGCATTGCAAATTTCACCTATTTGCCCTCCACAATGAACCCCGAAGAAGTTTTTGTCACCGACACAGGAACTGGGAATACGCTTATCGATGCTTTTGTCAGACAATTTTACCCAGAAAAGGCTTATGATAAAAATGCTGAAATTTCAAAAAAAGGAACTGTAAATAAATTACTTTTGACGACACTCAAAGCAGATGAATTTTTTAGCAAACCATTTCCAAAAACTACTGGTCCAGAACTTTTTAGTAAAGAATATGTACAAAAAGCACAATTAAAATCCAAAACAGAACCTATTTCGATAGAAGATTTATTGGCAACATTAACTCGTTTTAGCGCAGAAACCATTGCGGAAGCCATTAATTTTGTAATGTCAAAAACAAAATACCCAATTCAAGATTTTATAATTTATATGTCTGGTGGCGGCATGCACAATCCATTATTAGTCCAATGGCTAAAAGAATTATTACCTTGTAGTTTTTTGAAAACAAATGATTTAGGAATCTCTGGTGATGCTAAAGAAGCCGTTTTATTTGCAATTTTAGCCAATGAAACCGTGGCAGGAGGAACTTCTGATTTTGGAACCCGAAAAGGAATCCCATCCGTTTCTATGGGGAAAATTTCGTTTCCGAGTTAATATCAAATAAATTTTCAGTCTCGGTTTTCATTTGTTGGAAATTGCGACTGAAAAACGGAGACTGCGACTGGAAATTTTTACTTCAAACTCGCCAAACTTTGCTCAATTGTTGCAATATTTGCTAAAGCATCGGCTTCTTTTTTGCGTTCGTTTTCAATAATTTCGGGTTTGGCTTTGGCAACAAATTTTTCGTTAGATAGTTTTTTTCTTACTGAATCTAAAAATCCTTGGGCATAAACCAATTCGTTTTCTATTTTGGCAATTTCTGCCGCTATATCAATATTTCCTAATATTGGAATAAAATATTCGTTCGATTTTGCTCTAAAAGTCAATGAACCATCAATTTTTTCGCTAACATACTCCAAACTGGTAATATTCCCTAGTTTCATAATAATAGTATCAAAATGACTCGAAGTTTTTTCGTTATTAATAACTTTTAAATCAATTGTTTCTTTTTGAGCTATATTTTTTTCTTTTCGAATAGTTCTAATTCCTGAGATAACTTCGGTTGCGAAATCGAAATTCTCAATTAAAGTTGCATCAAAAGAAGTCATCTTTGGATATTCAGCAATAATCAATGCTTCGGCTGGCGTTCTTTCTTTGATCAAATGCCAAATTTCTTCGGTCAAAAATGGCATAAATGGATTCAATAATTTCAGATTAACTTCCAGAATTTCAATTGTTTTTGAAAATGTAACAGCATCAATAGGTTGTTGATAGGCTGGTTTTATCATTTCTAAAAACCACGAACAAAAATCGTCCCAAACTAATTTGTAGGTTGCCATTAAGGCATCTGACAAACGGTATTTTTCGAAATTATCATCGATTTCTAACAAAGTTTTTTGCAATTTATTTTCATACCAATCAATGGCAACTTTGCTCGATTCGGGTTGCGGAATTGTTGTTGAAACTTCCCAACCTTTTATTAGTTTGAAGGCGTTCCAGATTTTATTTCCAAATGCTTTACCTTGTTGACACAATTGTGAGGTGTAGAATTCGGGTAAATTATTTTCTTTTCTATTTAGAATTTCTTGTTCGGTTAAAACTTTTCCGTTTTCGTCTATTTGTTGGGCATCGAACATAATATCGTTTCCTGCAGCTGCACACAAAAGCAAACCAACTCGAACACCATCTGCTCCATAATCCTCGATTAATCCAAGTGGATCTGGAGAATTTCCAAGTGATTTTGACATTTTTCTTCCTTTTCCATCACGAACCAAACCAGTTAAATAAACGTTTTTAAAAGGTTTTTGACCTGTATATTCATATCCAGCAATAATCATTCGAGCAACCCAGAAAAACAAAATATCTGGACCAGTTACCAAGTCATTTGTCGGATAATAATATTTGAAATCTTCGTTTTCTGGATTCATTATTCCGCCAAAAACCGAAATTGGCCATAACCAAGACGAAAACCAAGTATCAAGAGCATCTGCATCTTGACTTAAGTTTTGGGTTTCGAGTTTTGGGTTTTGAGTTTTTTCTTGTGCTAAAATTAAAGCATCTTCAATATTTTCTGCAACAACAAAATCTTCTTTTCCATCGCCATAAAAATAAGCAGGAATTTGTTGTCCCCACCACAATTGACGTGAAATATTCCAATCGCGAATGTTTTCTAACCAATGTCTGTAAGTGTTTTCGAATCGTTTTGGGTGCAACACAATATCATTTGATTCAAGTACCGATTTAATGGCTGGTTTTACCAAATCTTCCATTCTCAAAAACCATTGATCGGACAATCTTGGCTCGATTACGGCTTTGGTTCTTTCTGAAGTTCCAACTTTGTTCAAATGGATTTCGGTTTTGGCTAATGCTCCAATTTTACCTAGTTCTAATTCGATTTCTGAACGAACTACAAATCGATCTTTGCCTTGATAATGCAATCCAAAACTATTCAGAGTTGCATCATCATTTAAAATATCAATGATTTCTAAATTGTGTTTTTCGCCTAATGTTTTATCATTGATATCGTGGGCTGGCGTTACTTTTAGGCAACCCGTTCCGAATTCCATATCAACATATTCGTCCTCAATTATTGGAATAACCCTATTACAAATTGGTATAATTGCTTTTCGACCTTTAAGATGAAAAAAACGTTCGTCATTTGGATTAATGCAAATTGCGGTATCACCAAAAATAGTTTCTGGTCTTGTTGTGGCAACAGTCAAGAATTCAACTGAATCTTGAATTTTATATTTTATATAAAAAAGTTTCCCTTGTTGTTCTTCGAAAATTACTTCTTCGTCAGAAAGTGTGGTTTTTGCTTCAGGATCCCAGTTTACCATTCTGTAACCACGATAAATCTGACCTTTATTGTACAAGTCCACAAATGATTTGATTACCGAAGCCGACATGTCTGGATCCATTGTGAATTTGGTGCGTTTCCAGTCGCATGAGCAACCCAATTGTTTGAGTTGTTCAAGAATTGTTCCGCCATATTTGTCGGTCCATGCATAGGCATGAACCAAAAATTCTTCGCGAGTTAAATCGTTTTTATTGATGCCATCAGATTTTAGCTTCGCTACAACTTTGGCTTCGGTGGCGATTGATGCGTGATCGGTGCCAGGAACCCAACAAGCATTGAAACCTTTTAATCGTGCACGACGAATGAGTACGTCTTGAATAGTATTATTCAACATGTGACCCATGTGCAAAACGCCTGTAACGTTTGGTGGCGGAATTACGATTGTATATGGCGTTCGATGGTCTGGTTTAGATGAAAAATAATCGTTTTTCATCCAATAATCATACCATTTTTGTTCGGTTTCTTTGGCGTTGAATTGTGCTGGAATTGTCATTTTATCAAATTTTGATTTTAGCCCCGATAGAAACGAAAATCCTTTTCTTTTTTTTCAAAAGAAAAGATTGAAGTGAATAGCGGGAAATAGCTCCAAAGAAAAATAAATTTTACTTTGGTACATTTTTTGTAATCTTGCAAAAGTAATTATTCACAAGGTATAAAAAAAGTATTTTTATTTGTGTTTTGATTAATTTGATTTATTTTTGCATTTATAAATTATTTGGATATGAAAAAGTTAGTTGTATTAGTTTTGTTGATGATTTGTTCTTTGACTTTTGGTCAAAAAGGAGCGAAAATTGAGTTTATGGCTAAGGATAATACCATTGATTATGGAAAAATCAATAAAGATTTAGACACTGGTGTTCGTTTTTTTGAATTCACCAATACTGGCGATGCACCATTGTTAATCACCAATGCCAGATCTAGTTGTGGTTGTACAGTTCCAAAACCGCCGACAGATCCAATTTTGCCTGGGAAAACTGGAAAAATTGAAGTGAAATACAATATGAATCCTGGAACAATTTCTAAAACAATTACGGTAGAGTCGAACGCTGTGAATGTTGAAAATGGTTCTGTGAATTTGTTTATTAAAGGAGAAGTTTTTGTGAAAGTGGAGGTTAGTCCATTAACAAAACCAAAATCGATGATGGATAACTAATTACAAAATATCTTTGAGTTGAAATTTGAATTTCAATATTTTATTGTTTCTTTCAATTGTTATGTTGATTGTTTTTCCGTCTTCGGATTTTAGTAGTTCATTAATTTCTTGAAGTGAAAAATTCTGTATATTTTCTTTGTTAATCGTAATTACAATATCGTCTTTAAGCAATCCTGAAACAGAAGCTGGTGAATTTTTTCTGACACTAACAATTTTAAAAATTGGTTTCAGTTCGAATTTATATCTAAAATTCGTGACCTTATCAGAATTTATATCAAAATTAATACTTCCGTAAGCAGTGTTTTTTAATTCTTCGGTTCCTTGAATCCATTGTAATCCATCGTGTTGGATTTCAATACCGCTTTTGTTGAAACTAAATGGTAAATTATAATTACTATTTTTTTTGAAATAAACTTTTTTGCCACTATAATCATAGACAACAACAAAACGCTTTAAAATTTCTGAACCAATGGAACCATCTCTGCCATCAGATATATTAGAATTTTTAATTTGTAAAGAATCTGGAAATGAAACAATTGGATTTTCAAATTCGAAAGTATTGAAATTTACTTTGTTTATTTTGGAACGTTTCCCAAAAATTTCGCCACTAAAGCCATGTCCGAGGTAATCATCAATATTTTTTTTTGGAATTTTAATTTTGTTTAACGTATCTCGAAATAACCAAATAGCATCGCTATTGCCTGAATCAATTAATAAATTGGCATTAATTTCTTGATCATCCAAAACTAATTTTGAAGTAATGGATGGTTTAGAATTGATGATTTCTATGGGTGCTTCAATGAATTTTTTAGTTAGTTTTTTTCTGATTTTCGAATCGTTTTGATAGACAAAAATTTGATTTTTTTGATAATCTGTTTCAACAATAAAATTTTTAAAAAAACTACTGCCAATTATTCCATTAACAGGAATTCCCATAGTAGATGACAAATTGAAATCTTGATTTAGCACAATATACACCACAT
This sequence comes from Bacteroidota bacterium, assembly GCA_043779445.1. Classification (GTDB taxonomy): domain Bacteria; phylum Bacteroidota; class Bacteroidia; order Flavobacteriales; family Flavobacteriaceae; genus Flavobacterium. Next base: position 1,831 of record JAYWEG010000273.1, on the reverse strand, counting down.
GATTATCGTCTTCTAAATCTTTGATTTTTAATTTGTTTTTCGACGATTTCAGTCCTTCAACATAATTGTTATTGCCAAAACCTTTGAGTTTTATTTTCTCAACATCTTGAAAAATAATTTCTTCTTTATCATCTAAACTAAATAAAATGGTTTCTTTAACTCCTGTATCTAACAGAAAATTGAGTTCCACGCCATTTACTAAAACTGCAATAAACATCAAATTATTTACAGATTTGAAAGGAATTGAGATTTTGGTTTTATTTTTTTTGAACTGAAATCCCTCTTGCGAGAATACATTTAGGAAAGTTATCAAAATAGATAAAATGAAAAATAGTTTTTTCGGCATTAATTTTTTTATAAAAATATAAAAAAATAATTTATTTATGCTTTGTTTAGTAAGATTAACTTAAAAAATAATTGGCATAACAATAAAATTTTTGCAATTTTGTATCAAAATTAAATCCTCATGCCAAAGATTTCTACGAAAGGTCAAAACATGCCTGAATCACCAATTCGAAAATTGGTTCCCTATGCCGATATTGCTAAGAAAAAAGGCAATAAAGTATATCATCTCAATATTGGTCAACCCGATATCAAATCTCCAGAATGTGCCATGAATGCCGTAAAAAATGCTGATATTAAAGTATTGGAATACAGTCATTCTGCAGGTTTTGAAAGTTATAGAACTAAATTATCTCAATATTATAAAAATCATGGATTACCAATTGATGTCGCCGATATTATCATCACAACTGGCGGGTCAGAAGCCTTGCTTTTTGCCATGGGAAGTATTGCAGATCTTGGAGACGAAGTGATTATTCCTGAACCTTTTTATGCGAATTACAATGGTTTTACAACCGCATCTGGCGCAACTGTAGTTCCAGTTATATCATCGATAGACACTGGTTTTGCATTACCTCCAATAGCAGATTTCGAAAAATTAATTACTCCTAAAACAAAAGCAATATTGATTTGTAATCCAGGAAATCCAACAGGATATTTATATTCTCAAGAGGAGATGAGTCAACTAGCAGCACTAGTAAAAAAACATGATATTTTTCTGATTGCAGACGAAGTTTATAGAGAATTTATCTATGATGGCGACAAGCATTTTTCGGTTATGGATATTCCTGGTTTAGAACAACATGCTATCATGATCGATTCTGTTTCAAAGCGTTATAGTATGTGCGGAGCAAGAATTGGTTGTATTGTTTCTAAAAATAAGGACTTAATGGCTACTGCAATGAAATTTGCTCAAGCCCGTTTGAGTCCACCAACATATGCACAAATTGCTAGTGAAGCTGCATTAGAAACACCGCAAAGTTATTTCGATGAAGTGATTGAAGAATATCGCGAACGCCGAGATATTTTGATCGAAGAATTACGAAAAATCGATGGAGTAGTGGTTGCAAAACCTAAAGGTGCTTTCTATTGTATCGTGCAACTTCCAGTAAAATCTGCCGATGATTTTGCAAAATGGCTACTCGAAAGTTTCGATTATAATAAAGAAACCGTTATGGTTGCACCTGCCGCGGGATTTTACTCTACAAAAGGAGTTGGTCTCAACGAAGTTCGAATTGCCTATGTACTCAAAAAAGAAGATTTAATCAAATCTGTAGAAATTTTAAAAAATGCTTTATTGGTTTATAATAAATTGTAAATCAAAAAAGAAAAAAAAAGTCCATTTACGAAATTAATGTAAATGGGCTTTTTTGTGAAAATTTCTTCTTTCGAGCCTATTCCAACTTTTCGTTATAGCCCTTGTTCTCAAAGTTTTTTTTCTTTTGCCCTTGCAAGTGCTTCCTGCGGTCGCATTGCAACGCCAAGAAAA
>JAYWEG010000272.1:0-19226 GCA_043779445.1 Bacteroidota bacterium | reverse complement strand
AATAAACAAAATGAAAATGAAAAATTTTAAAAAATTACAAATTACAATTTTATTAGTAATGATTTCGATGATTGCAAAAGCGGAGCAACCCATTGATGTTTTCTTTAAAAAATCGGATCTGTTTTTCAAATCTTTTGTAACAGACAGCAAGGTAGATTACTTAGCATTAAATTCCGATGCAACTCTTCTAAATGAAACCTTGCAAATTGCTGCAAAAATTGATGTGAAACAATTGGATCAAAACACTTATAAAGCATTTTGGATTAACACCTATAATTTATTAGTTATTAAAGGAATAGTTGATAATTATCCAGTTAAATCTGTACAAGATATTAAAGGTTTTTTCGATAAAAAAAATTTTGACGTAGCGCAACAACGCATGAGTTTAAAAAAAATTGAAGAAACCATGCTCAAAAAAGTATTGAAAGATCCTTTCTTGAATTTTGTATTAGTTTGTGCCTCGAATGGTTGCCCTCCATTAATTGATAAAGCCTATTTGCCCGAAACTATTGACAAACAGTTAGAAGAGCAAACAAGAATTTCTATTAATAATCCAAACTTTATTCGAGTTAACAAGGAAACAAAAACCATAGAAGTTTCTGAAATGTTTGAATGGTATCGCGAGGATTTTATAAATAACGAATATAAAGTGATTACTTTTCTAAATAAATACAGAACGGATAAAATCGATGAAAATTGGGCGGTGGAATACTATAAATATGACTGGACTTTGAATTCAAAAAAATAGATTATACATTTTAATAAAAATCCCTTACAAATTTTTTGTAAGGGATTTTACAGTTATAAAATTATTTACAAATAACTTAAAATTTTTATTTTTAAAATAGTATTAAAAAGACAAGAAAATATTTTCAAAGTAATTGAATTTTTTTTCTAAACTTTTCCTAAAGTATATAATTGCTCCATAGTTGGAGTTAAACTTCCACCTTTTGGTTCCAATGTAATTCCAAATGCTTGCGCATCGTTTGTGTTATTTACTGCAAATAATTTCATGTTGTTGTCTTTGAAATCTTTTAACATTCCAATACTTGTTGGCGTTAAAGGATTTAATTTCAAACTCCAAATTTGATATTCCATACCTTCTGGAGGCTCTGGTAGTCCTGCTGCATCTACATAGACTTTTCCCGACGATTTATTCCAATGTATTTTTGCTTTTGCCGTTGGTGCTGCTACTTGTCCCGCAAGTGAAATTATTGAATTCGTATCATCTCGGATTATTGCAATAATTTCTTGTGTATTTTTATTTTTTATTATAAGAGAATTAAAATCAGATTTTAATTTAGATTTTTCTTTTTCCATTAAAACTACTTCACTTTCTATTTTTTGGGTATTCATATATTGATATCCAATTCCAACAGCAAAAACTAGAGCTGCTGCCCAACCTATATAGGATTTCCAATTTTTAGATTTCGATTCGTTTTCTGTTTTCAGTTGAATCACATCATCATTAGATTCGAAGATCTTGTTTTTGATACGGGCATAATTATCCGCAGATAATTTTGGTGATAAACTAAAATTCAATGTCATTATAGCTTTTTCTATAGACAAAATTTCGGTTTGAATTTCTATATTTTCTCGTGCTATTTTAGCAACTTCTGACATTTCGGACTCGGATAATGCTCCAAAAACATAAAGTTCTAAAATCCCAGATTCTATATATTGTTGTGTTTCCATTATACTGCTAAGTAATTACGTAGGTCGTTAATACAGTTTCTGTTTTGGGTTTTGATTGTTCCTAGTGGAATTTCTAATTCGTCTGAAGCTTCTTGTTGGGTGTACCCCTTGTAGAAAAGTAGTTCAATTATTTGTATGCATTTAGGTTTCAACTTACTAATAAAATTTGAAATTCCAATAGAATCTATTTTGTTAATAAATCTACTATTATCATCAAGAATATTAACAAAATTGTCCATCGTAGCGTTTTTTTGACTGTTGTTATAGCCTTTCGAGCGCAATTTATCAATAGTTGCATTTCTGGCAATGTTCACAATCCAAGTGTATAATCTTCCTTTAGATTCGTTATAAGAATCTATATTTTTCCAAATTTTCACGAAAACTTCTTGAAGAATATCTTCTGCTTCTTCTTTGTCTTTTATTAGATTATAAATTACTCCAAATATATTTTTAGAATACATTTCATACAAAGTTGTAAATGCTTTATCGTCTTTTTTGAGAACTAATGGCAATATTTCTTCTTGTGTCATCTTTTTTGTTTAGTTTTCCAAATTTAAGAAAAATTTTCAACCTATTAAAACAAAAGTCTATTTGGAATACTACAAATAGACTTTCGAATAATATAAAACAAAAATGAAAATTTATAGCATTACTTTATCTATAATATGAATTACTCCATTTGTTGCTTGAATGTCCGGAATCGTCATATTACCAGGCGTCGATGTTGTAGGACCTTTTACAGACAAAACTCCATTGTTGTAGGTTCCCAGAGTTAGATTAGTTCCATTTAAATTAGTTACTGATCCAGCATTTAGTTCAGACGTAAACTTTCCGCCTGTTCCCAAAACGTGGTTCAACATAACAGCCGTTACGGTTGCTTTTGGAATCTGACGAATATCAGAAGGTTGTGTAAATGGGGGCAAGCCTAATGCTAATCCAAGATTTTTAAATGCTTGGTCGTTTGGAGCAAAAACCGTTAAATTAGCCGATGGGTTTGACAAAGCATTAAGCAAATCACAATAGACAACTGCTTCAACTAAATAGGTCAAATCTTTTTGAACAAACACATTTCCAGATTGAACTGCTAAGGCAGATTGAACAATGTTACCACCAGTTGCAAGTAACACTTTATCAATGCCGTGTACCGTACCATTAATGGCTGGAACATCATTAATAATTATTTTGGAACCGTTAATGAATTTGTCCCCTCCACGATTTACAAAACGTCTTGTAAATCCTTGAAAAGCAGAACCAGATAAATTTGCTGGTATAAATGCTCCACTCATTAAATCTCCGTTTGAAACTGCATACAACAAAGTATTTGTTAAAAATGTTTGATTTAGAAGAGATAAATTTTCCGAAGTTAGACCTAATCTCAAAAAGGCATCATTTGTTGGCGCAAAAACCGTGAAATGTCCAGAAGGATCACCAGAGTTGTAATTACTTAAAACTCCCGCAACTCCTCCTTTGATTGCTGCTGCTTCTAAAGTGCTGAATGCTGGATTGAGAACTGCGATTTTGGCAATTGATGGTTTTGTGTCTTCGAAAGTTGAATTTCTTTCGCAAGAAATGAGCGTTATAGTTGCAAGAACTGCAAAAACTATATTTTTGAATGTATTTGAATTTTTCATTATACTATATTTTATTTTTATTTTTAATTAGAAATTGAAAACCAATCCACCATAGATTCCTGTTGCTTTTCCAAGATTTCTTCCTGATAGATAGGTGTTTGCACCAGCGGTAATTCCCACATATTTTAGAATAGGAACATAAGCATTTAGACCCACTCGAGTGTAATTTACTTTAGTTGCAGGGAAAAAACCTGTGAATCCTGGTTGCAAAATATCTACTCCAGCACTTGAATTGAGTTGTGTTGCAAAAAATGCATCTACATAGAATCTTTTTGCAGCAAAACCAATTTTGGTTTCTGTCGTTAAAGCATTTGGAACCTGATTATTTTTGAATGTATTTCCGATTTGTCCACTTGCAAAGACTCCGCATTGGTTTTTATACATCATAACTCCAGAAACATTTAATTTAGTTGCTTGATCTCCAATTGCTATAATTGATTGCAATCCTTCATCTGCCTTGTATCCCATGGGAATTTCAACTCCAAGAACTCCAATAAAATCGATTTGGTTTTTCCCAAATACATAAGAATGAAAATTATATTTGCTATAAATTTTCAAATCTTGCAAACCAGCGCGTTTGTTTTCGAATCCTAAATCTTTTAGAGTTGCTTCGGTAGCGTTACCAGTTGCAGTAATATACGGTAAATTAACAACTATATTAAAATTGTTTGTAACGCCATACTCTAAATACAACGATTGACTAGCGATTTTCACATCATTAAAAATAGGAACTCCCTCATTGATAGTAGGAACAAAATACACTTGATTGTATTTTTCGCTAGCATAAGAAACGACAGCAGATCCCTTCCCTTTTTCTTTCATAAAACCAGAAACCGGACTTTGCGCCAAAACAATTGCAGGCATTAACATAAATAAATTGAAAAGTAACTTGTTTTTCATTTTTAAAAGATTTAATATTGATTATTGTTAGAATTACGAAAATAAAATAATTATTTGAAATAATACTCATTTTCTAATACATTTACGAGAATAAAATAAATATGGATTTAATTTTTATAAAAAAATAATTTTTTTTATAAAAACCGGATTTAGTAAACATTCGTAAATGTTAATACAAGGATTGATTGAAATTAATTGTCAGTATTTCTAACTATTTAAGACTTATATAAAATGCTTCTATTTGCTAAATGTAAAATCGTACTTATTTTTTTGTTGATAATGGGTTTTTCCAATTCATTTTGTCAATCCAAAATATATGTAAAAAATTATTTTGAAAACGGTAAAATCGAATCCGAAGGTTGGATTAAGGACAATCAGAAAATTAATTATTGGTTTTTTTACTATGAAAACGGAACAAAAAGAGAAGAGGGTCATTATCTTAACAACAAAAAAAATAAATGGTGGCTAATGTATGATGACAATCAAGTTATACAGAGAAAATGTCAATTTTCTAATGACAAACTCGAGGGCTTATCAATTGTTTATAAAAATGGAACAATCATTCGTGCAGAAAAATATAAAATGAATGTTAAAATAAAACAATGGGAATCACTTTCGGCATTTAGAAAGGACAATACTTTAACTTCATTATGAGTTCAATAATTGTTATAATTCCTGCATATAATGAAGAAAATGCAATTGCAAAAGTCATTAATGAAATTCCGAATTACGTTTCAGAAATTATTGTAATTAGCAACAATTCGACCGACAAAACTATAGAAATTGCAGAAAAGGCGGGCGCTACGGTGCTATCTGAAATCCGAAAAGGCTATGGATATGCTTGTCTCAAAGGAATGGAATATATAGCCAGCCGAGATAAAAAACCTGAAATAATAGTTTTTCTTGATGGAGATTATTCTGATTATCCCGAAGAATTAACCCAAATTGTGGAACCAATAATTACTCAAAATATAGATTTTGTTATTGGTTCGAGGGTGAAGAAACTTCGAGAAACTGGTTCCATGACACCACAACAAATTTTCGGAAATTTGCTTGCAACTTTTTTGATGAAATTGTTATTTAAAGCAAAATTTTCTGATCTCGGACCGTTTCGAGCCATTAAATACGACCAACTTCTGAAATTAGAAATGAAAGACAAAACCTATGGTTGGACGGTCGAAATGCAACTAAAAGTACTCAAACAAAAAATGACCTATGTTGAAGTTCCTGTGCGATATAAAAATCGAATTGGAGTTTCGAAAGTTTCTGGAACCGTAAAGGGAACTATCTTGGCTGGAATCAAAATCATCGGTTGGATCTTTAAATATTCTTTCAAAAAATAGAAATGCTACTAACTTTATCCTATATCATTCTTTTTTTTTATGGTTTTTCTATTCTATTAATTTTCTTTTATAGTTTGGCACAATTAAATTTGTTATTTAATTATTTAAAAAGCAAAAAAACCAAAGTTGCCATCGAAAAATTCAATTTTTTAAATGAAAATGAAATTCCGTTGGTAACCATTCAATTACCAATCTATAACGAAAAATATGTTGTAGAACGATTATTGCAATCCATTTGTGAATTAGAATATCCAAAAAATAAATTTGAAATTCAGGTTCTTGACGATTCTACAGATGATTCATCATTCGCTAATTTAGCCTTGGTACATAAATACAAATCGCAAGGAATTGACATCAATCACATCACTCGAACGAACCGAATTGGTTTCAAGGCTGGAGCGTTAAAAGATGGATTGGTAACATCTAAAGGTGAGTTTATTGCGATTTTCGATGCCGATTTTCTACCTAAAAAAGATTGGCTATTACAAACCATTCCAAATTTTAAAAATCCAAAAATTGGAGTCGTTCAAACTCGTTGGGGACACATTAATAGAGATTATTCAATACTAACTAAAATTCAAGCATTTGCCCTCGATGCTCATTTTACACTCGAACAGGTTGGGCGAAATAGTCAAAAACATTGCATAAATTTCAACGGAACTGCCGGAGTGTGGCGAAAATCATGCATTATCGATGCTGGAAATTGGGAGGCAGACACGCTAACCGAAGATTTGGATTTGAGTTACAGAGCTCAACTCAAAAACTGGGAATTTATTTATTTAGAAAATGTCGAAACCCCAGCCGAATTACCAGCAATTTTGAGTGCCGCACGTTCGCAACAGTTTCGGTGGAACAAAGGAGGTGCCGAGAATTTCAGAAAAATGGCTTTCCGAGTTTTAAAATCCCGTACTATTTCTAGTAGAACTAAGTTTCACGCTTTATTACATTTATTAAATAGTTCGATGTTTTTGTGTATTTTTTTGATGGCGATTTTGAGCGTTCCAGTGCTTTTTATTAAGCATTATTTTAGTCATTTGAATTATCTTTTTAACATTATTGCATTTTTCGTTCTAACAACAATTATTTTTTTTATTTGTTATTGGAATACATTCAGAAGCCTACGTGGTGGAGGAATTGTTAGTTTTTTGAAATATATAAAAATGTTTTTCACGTTTTACACCATTGCAATGGGTTTTACTTTTCAGAATTCAATTGCAGTTTTAGAAGGATTGTTTGGCAAAAAAAGTGAATTTATCAGAACACCAAAATTCAATATTGAAGCACTAAAAGACAGATGGAAAGACAATGTTTATATATCGAAAAAAATATCCAAAAATACAATTGTTGAGGGTTTGTTGATGCTTTATTTTATTTTCGGATTATTTTATGCCTTTAAATTGAACGATTTTGGTTTATTTCCTTTTCATTTAATGTTAGTAATTGGTTATGGATTTGTGTTTTACAAATCATTTAAAATTGCTTAAAAATTCCTAAACTTGCTTAAAAATGTCTAGAGTAAAAAATAATTTGAAATATTTATACTTACTATCTAGTATTTTTTTGTACGGATTTATAGCCTTTGGACTGCAACGAACCGATTTTTTGTCTTTAGTTATTTCCTTTGCAATTTTGTTTTTTTGTTATTACAAATTAGTTGTTAACTACAAAGAAGACTACATATTATTAGTTTTTTCAACGATTGCGGTTAGAGTAATTTTCGGATGGGTTTTACCAAATTTGTCTCAAGATTTTTATAGATTTATTTGGGATGGACGATTGATATTACAAGGTCTAAATCCTTATGAAGATTTACCTAAAAATCTTATTTTAAATCCAAATTTTCATCTGAATCAAGCTAAAGAATTATTTGACGGAATGGGACATCTCTCTTCGGAACACTATTCTAATTACCCACCAACCAATCAATTGTGTTTTGCGATTGCCGGATTTTTTAGTTCGAATTCGATCTTTGGATCTGTTGTAATTTTTAGATTTTTGATAATTCTTGCAGATTTAGGAACTATGTTTTTTGGACGAAAATTATTGAAAAATTTAGGATTAGAACAATCACAAATATTTTGGTATTTATTGAATCCTTTAGTAGTTTTAGAACTTTCGGGCAATTTGCATTTCGAAGGGATCATGCTATTTTTCTTTGTTTTTAGCATGTATTTATTGCAACAAAAATATTGGAAAATGGCTGGATTTGTTTTAGCAATATCTATTTCGGTTAAGTTGTTACCACTTTTGCTATTACCAATTTTCTACAATTATTTAGGATTCAAAAAATCAATTGTTTTTTATTTGATTATAAGTAGTACTACTATTTTATTATTTATTCCTTTTTTGTCTTACGAACTAATTCAAAATTATTCGGAAACCATTGGACTTTGGTTCACCAATTTCGAATTTAATGCAAGTATTTATTATATTATTCGATGGATTGGCTTTCAAATCAATGGTTATAATATGATTCACACGGTTGGTAAAATAATTCCGATTGCAGTTATTTTGTTTATAGTTTGCCAATCTTTTTTTTCTAAAAATAAAACCGAAATCGATTTGTTCAATTCCTTTTTGATTGCGTTAAGTTTCTATTTTTTTATTTCTACAACGGTTCATCCTTGGTATGTTGTGAATTTGATTTTGATATCGGTTTTTACAAAATTCAGGTTTTCGTTCTATTGGAGTTTTCTCATTATTTTGAGTTATTTTGCCTATTCGAATATTGAATATCAAGAAAATTTATATTTAATTTTCGTCGAATATGCCGTTGTATATTTTGTGTTTTTCTATGGTTTGAGAAAACGATATTTGAATTTAAAATTGCTTGAATCAAAAAAAATATCTATTTTTGAAGTAAACAACTCTTAAAATTATAAAATTATGAATTGGATTTCTATTTTCGTTACAGCACTCGTGCCCTTGATTATTGGTTTTGTATGGTATTCTGAAAAAGGTTTTGGAAGCGTTTGGATGCGCGAAGGAAACCTCGATAAAGATGATTTACAAAAAGGAAATATGTTTTCCTTGTTAGGTTTTGCATTTTTATTTTCTTTTTTTATTGCATTTATGATGCAATTTATTGTGATTCACCAAACTGGAGCATTTGGTATGGTTGGAGGAGCTCCAGAAAAAGCATTACCTTCCTATGTAGCATTTATGGCAGATTACGGCACAGCGTTTAGAACTTTCAAACATGGTGCATTGCATGGTTTTATGTCTAGTATTTTGTTTTCATTACCAATAATTGCAATCAATTCAAGGTTCGAAAGAAAATCATGGAAATATGTATTTATTCATGCGGGTTATTGGTCCTTGACTTTGACAATTATGGGTGCAATAATTTGTGGTTGGGTTTAAAATTTAAAAAAACTGTCCGAAATATGGACAGTTTTTTTAAATTATTAGACTATTAATTTTTCACCTTATTATGCTTTTTTCTATAAATAGTATTGCTGGCTTGTTTCCTTTGTTTTTCAATTTCTGCTTTTTCTTCTGGGGTTACAACTCCATCTGATTTAGCATCTTTAACTGCGGCTTTAGTTTCTTGTCTTTGTACTTCTATTTTAGCCTTTTCCTTTTTGGTTATTTCGCCACTTTTTACACCTTGTTTTATACGTTCTTTTTGCGTTTTGTTAGGATTAACTTTTTGCATTTCTGTTGCCTCTTGAGCAAAAGTTGAACTACTAATTGCTACTAATGCAATTGCTGATAATATTGCTTTAATTTTCATGATTTTATTTATTAAATTATTATTGTTTGACTATAATTTTTTAGAAAGGTTTAATTGCAAATTTTAAAGATTTTCATTTAATGTAAATAATTTTCTTATTGTTGTACTAACGTATAATTATATAAAATTATTATGCTTTTAAAATAAACACTAAATTATTGATCTCGCAAATTCAAAATCCTTTTCGGTAACACCATTCTCGTCATCAGTGGTCAAACGGAGTTGTACCTTGTTGTATACATTAAAAATTTCTGGGTGATGATTGGCTTTTTCTGCCAATAATCCAACTTGAACAATAAATCCCAAAGCCTCCGAAAAATTTTTGAATTTGAAATTTTTTTCGATTGCATTGTTTATGAATTCCCAATCTTTTAGTTTTTCTAAAAATTGTTTTGCTTAGGTTTCAGAATAGGTTTTCATATTGCATTATTTTAAAATTTACTTTTTCTATTATCAAATAAAATTAGCTATTTTTGACCAAACAAAATCTAGTTTTGAACAATACTTTTTCTTTTAAAATTTTCGCTTCCGCAGATGAACTTCCAGATTCTTGGAACGAATTGTCTAAAAATAATATTTTTCTTTCTAAAGATTATTTACGTGTTTTGGAAAATTCTGCTCCAGCCAACATGATTTGTAATTTTATTGGGTTGTTTTCATCAGAAAATCTCATTGGGATTGCACTTTCACAAATGGTCACATCTATTGGAGTTTCCTCGTCTGGCGAGAAAAGAAGTTGTTATAAATCTAAAATTCGAGATTTTGTTTTCAAGCGGTTTGCATCGAATGTCTTATTTATTGGAAATAATATGCTAACAGGTCAAAATGCTTTTTGTTTTTCGGAAAAATTGAATTTCGAACATGGTTTAGAATTGTTAGAAAAAGCCACTTTACAACTTCAAGAAAACTTTAAATCGAAAGGCAAAAAAATTCATTTAACATCGTTTAAAGATTTTGATTCATTAGATTCTCAAAATTTTAAATTAAATTTTTTTTCTGACTATTACAAATTCGAAATTCAGCCTAATATGGTTTTTGATTTTCCAGAAAATTGGCATTCAAACGAGGATTATGTATTGGCGTTAACCAAAAAATACCGAGATCAATACAAACGATCACATAAAAAAGCAAATGGAATCATAAAGTGTAAATTATCACTAGAAGAAATTATAATTCACAATTCTAGAATTTATGAATTGTATCTAAATGTTACTCAAAATGCACCTTTCAACACGTTTTATTTAGCAAAAAATCATTTCATAGAATTCAAGAAACAACTCGGGCATAACTTTTTATTTTATGGTTATTTTATAGATGAAAAATTAATAGGTTTCAATACTTTAATAAAAAACGGCAGTACAATCGACACGTATTTTTTGGGTTATGATGATGATTATCAGCGCGAAAAAATGTTATATTTGAATATGTTATACGACATGATTGGCTATTCGATTAACAAAAAATTTAAAAAAATTATTTTTGCTAGAACGGCTTTAGAAATAAAAAGTTCGGTTGGTGCCAAACCCGAAATTATGTTTGGATTTGTAAAACATCATAACAAAATCATCAATAAATTCTTGCCCAATTTGTTTGATTATTTTGACCCAAAAGTAGTTTGGCAAGAACGAAACCCTTTTAAATAATTTTTTTAGCTTCTTTTTGAATGTAAACTGATTTTTTGTATTTTTGATAAATATAAACTTATTATGAAAACTGCATTACAAATCGATTTTACATTTAATCAAGTGCTTTCTTTGGTAATGCAATTGCCAAAAAAAGAAAAAATTAAATTGTCTAAAGAATTAGAAAAAGATGGAATTCATTCAAAATTATCTGGTCTATTAAAAACTTTTAGAACTGATGAATTGAGTTTAGAAACTATCAACGAAGAAGTAGAACTTGTTAGACAACAAATTTATGACAACCAAAAACATTAGAGTAATTTTTGATACTAATGTTTGGATAAGTTTCTTGATTGGTAAACGTTTAGCCGTTATTAAGGCCTATATCGAAGACGGTACTATTTCAATAGTTGTTACCGAAAAATTGCTAAATGAAATTAAAGACGTTACAAGGCGTGAAAAACTTCAAAAATATTTTCCCGAAAAAAGTGTAAGAGAATTGATTAAACTTCTTGAAACTATTGCTGAAAATATCGAGATAGAGCCTAAATATTTTATTAATCGAGATAAAAAAGATAATTTTTTGTTAGATTTAATCGATTTTTCTAAGGCAGATTATTTAGTAACTGGTGATAAAGACTTATTAGTACATAACCCATTTCTTTCTGCGACGATAATAAGTCCAAGCGATTTTGAACAAATTTTTTGATTGTATTACTAAAAGTTCATTGTAAACAATGTATCAAGAAAACCTAAAAAATGCAATACGACTTTAACTTTTATTCCTCTTTGTTATTAATAACTTTTTCACAAGGGTTTATTTACAGCATATTAATTTTAAAAAAAGGTATTCAAACCGAAAATAAATCAAATTATTGGTTGAGTTTATTTGTATTTTTATGTAGTTTATATGTTGCGCCGTGGATGTTGGGTTTTGCAGGTTGGTATGACCATCAACCGTATAGAAATTTTATGTTCTATATGCCGTTTCAACAATTGTTTTTTATTGGACCAATTTTGTTTTTTTACATTCAAAGCCTCTTAAATCCTGCATTTCGGCTAAATAAAAAGCAGTTTTTGCATTTAATTCTAGGAGTTTTATATGGAATTTATATATTTTTTATTTTTATATTCGACAAATTCATTTCAAAAAAACCATTTTTTTATGCCAATGGAATGGACAAAGATTTCGATGCTTGGTATCAATATTCAGGTTTTATTTCCATGTTAATTTACTTGATTTTGAGTCTTAAATATTATAATAAATACCGAAAATTAGTAGTTCAAATAACTAGCAATGCCGATGCTGTTTTGTTTTCGTGGATTCGCAAATATCTCATAGCATTTCTAGGAATGTTGTTACTCAAGGTTTTTACGGAAATATTTTTTGCATTTTTTCCAGAATATACAAATTATGTAGGTGGTTGGTGGTTTTATCTGGTTTTTTCAATCATTTTGTATTATATCGCAATAACAGGATATACTAATGCTACCCAATCAAAAATAGGTTTCAAAATGTCAGGATTAGATCAAAATCCAATTCAATTAATTAATGAAAATTCTTTAATTTCAAATCAAGAAATCAACCTAAATTTCAAGAAATTTACCACAGAAATTTCACCCGAAATAGATGGTTGGAAAACTAAAATCGAAAACCTAATTCTAACTGAAAAATTATTTCAAAATCCAGAATTGTCACTATCAGAAATAGCAAATAAATTAAAATCTAATACCAACATAATTTCACGGGCAATTAATCAAGGATTTAGTATGAATTTTAATGATTTCATAAACAATTATCGAATCGAAGCCGTTAAAGAAATGTTTCAAAAAGGGGAACATAAAAACTCAACTTTACTAGGCATTGCATATGATTGTGGTTTTAATTCTAAAGCAACATTTAATCGTGCTTTTAAGAAAAATACTAATTTATCGCCAAAGGAATTTCTAAGTCAAAATTAGAAAAATACAATTAATTTTAACTTAGAATAGACTTATAAAAGATAGAAACAATAAAAAACAAAGAATTCAAAATTTTTAAAAATTATTAAACTTGTATGTTCATAAACAAAAAGGTTCTGAAACATTGTTTCAGAACCTAAAAAAGAACTATTTTTTTGAAATTATCTTCCGATTCGAGTTTTGAATAATGCTATCGATGTGACATCTTTGCCTACACCTTTTCTGGTTATCGAATAGTATAGTGGTTTCGAAAAACTACCTTTGTTTGCAACTGCAAATGCCATTGAGTATCCAGCGTTTTGTGCTGCAGTGATCACAGCTTCGTTATAATCACCAAACGGATAGGCTAAAAAATCTCTTTTTGTAGCAATTCCAAGTTCGGTTTGAAGCCTTGTTCTAGATCCAACCAACTCACTTTGTAATTGAGATGGTGTTATTTGTGACAGCTTTGGATGAGTTTTCGTATGAGAGTAAACGGCAAATAAAGGACTAGCATCTAGAGTTCGGAGTTGATTCCATGACATTTTATCCCATGTTCCAGGACCAGACGCCGTAGTACCTACATAATCCGTATGTACAAAAAAATCTGCTTTTATGGTCAGGTTTTCTAAAATAGGTTTTGCATTTGTGTAATTTCCAATATATCCATCATCGAAAGTTAACAACACACTCCCAATTGGTAATGGTGCATCATTAAACAAATCTTCGGTAGTTATAAAATTATATCCATTGGTTTTTAGCCATTGCATTTGTTGTGTGAAATTTGATGTCGAAACATCATCCAGTGTCACTGTTACATCAACAATTTGATGATACATTAGCACTAATGGTGGAATTTGAGGGGTAACGCGTCTATTTGTGTTAATTATTGTGCTGTTAGTTTTTGAAATTAAAGTTTCGTTTTGATTGTTTTTTGTTTGCTCCGAATTTGAGCAGGAGATCAAAACTAAAATCAAACAGAAAGTTAAGAAATTTTTCATTTGGCGATTTTTAATTTAAAAATTGAATTTGAAAGTTAATAATTACGGTAATAAAATGTTGTAAATAAAATGTTTAATAAATCCAAAAAGCAATAATAAAATGGTTTTATTATTGCTTTTTATTTGAAAAATCAAGTATTACATAGCATTAGAATTACTCCAACCGCCAGATACTGACAAACCATTGTACCAATCATTTGGTAAATATTGAAATGGAACGCTTGGATTTCCGTTGCTTCCAGAAAATGATGCAACAACATCATAGCAAGCATTCATGCAATTATTACTAGGAACCGCATAGCCTCTGTTAGGAAATCTGGCTAAAATTAATTTTGAATTATCAGAAATAGCTTGAGTAGTGCTAATAAATGCAGCTCCAAATTTGTATCTATTATAACCTCTAGCTCTAAATTCATTTATCATTTGTGCTTGAGTAGAAACTTGGTTCCACCAACCACCGTTGTTACTTCCTGCTGGGGTAAATGCATTAGGAATTCCGAACCAACCATTTGTTCCTTCAACGCCACCTTCGTAAAAACTAGTATAATTAACTCCATTGATGTTGGCTTTTAATTCAAAAGCTACTCCTACGTGTCCTAATCCACCTGCACCGTTACTTCTATTAAAAATATATTTTTTAATTGTGTAAACATTTGCTGCTTTTGATGTTGAACTTTGTTGCTGTTCTGCTTGTTCTAATGTGAGCGCAATAGGGTTTGAGTCTTTTTTGATTGAATCTTCAACAGATTCGTTTGAACAGCTAATGCTAGATAAAGAAAAAGCAATTACTGATAATGACATAAACATTTTTAAAGCAAATTTTTTCATTTTCATTTTAAGTTTAATTGTTGTTTTTTGTTGTTATAACTGGTGCAATATTACAACGGACAATTAAACTCATTTTACGGTTTTATTGTTAAAGTATTACGGTTTACAACAATCCTAAGTTTTTTGCCTTTTCTAAAAGCATTTTGTCGTTTCCCTTGTTTTCAATTAACTCTATTTTCAATCTTGCTTTTCGTTTTTCGATAGCACTTAAACTCAAAGGTATAAAATTTGGTAAATCTATAGTTTTAATGCCTTGCGACATCATTTCAATAATATCTAAATCAAAATTATCTAAATTCATTTTCTTTTTTGTGATCGATGAAAATTCTTTTTTTATCGTTTCACTCATATATTTTTCTTGGTAATTTACTTTTACACACATATCGGATAAATTATTGAAATCGACATCACTTTTACATAAAATTACCTCTACATTAGCTTTTTGAATTAAATTATAAACTTTAATAGGCTCACTAAAAGCGGTAATAATAACAATTTTGCAATTAGGATACATTTCTTTTACTAGCAATGTCAAATCTGCACCAGATTTTATATTCTCAAAAGGTGGAATATTAATATCTAAAAAAGCTACGTTAATTTTTTTGTTTTCTGATTTATGAATTCTAATTTTTTTAACCGCTTCTTCAGCATTTTGAGCCGTAATAAACTCAAATCGATAGTGACCACCGTCGTTGGTATTTATGATATTGATAAAAGAATCGATTATAAACGGATGGTCATCAACAATTAGTATAGTTAGTTTTTTTAGTTTTGCAATATCCATACTGGTCTTATGTTTTTGCTAATGTAATAAAAAAATGAACCAATGTAATTTATTAATTGCTATTTAAAAAAAATCCAAAACTTGGTATTGATATCTGAAAATCATTAATAATAATAGAAAATAAAACAAAAAAGGCTCTGAAAAAATTAATTTCAGAGCCTTTAAAGTTTTTTGTGAGTCTTTTATTGAGCCATAAACATAACTTTGTTTGTACCCCAATTGATAGAAATTTCTCCTTCTTTGCTGATAGTAAAAGATAGTTTTTCAGTAGCTGAAGCAGTTTGAGGCTTTACTTTCACACGAAGCACATCGTCTTTTTCTTTATAATCATAAGCACCCCATTGATCGAATGTTTTATTGAAAATTAATGTCCACTCACCGTTTTGAACTAAAGTAAAAAAAGAGTACTTTCCTGCTGGTAAATCTTTGCCATTTATTTTTAATGCTTTTGAAGTTTCAAAAACCGTTGCTTCATCAGCACCTGTACGCCAAACAGTTCCCTCTTTTGGTTCTAAATCTTTGCCAATGGTTCTTCCTTTTACTTGAGGTTGCCCGTAAAAGAAACTAATTTCTGCGCCCGAGGCTAAGGTCTGTTTCACAGTTGTGTGAGGACTTTTGCGTTTATCATTGTCTTTTTGCGCCAATGCGTTAAAGTTGACAAATAGTGTCAAAGCAAAAATAGATAAGAATGCGAAATTTTTCATTGTATTTGTTTTTTGATTTTTAATATGTAAATTTAAGATATTAAAATTTTGAATAATATAAAATTATATTAAATTCTTGAATAATTGATTTAAAAAGAATAAATAATCCCAATTTGTGCCTGCTATTTTGAATTAATCGGATCAATTTGCTTCGGTTTTCGCTTAATTTTTTATTTAAAATTATGCAATTTCTTTTCCCAATTATATTTTTGAAATGTAATTTTATATTTTGATAATTTCATATCAAAAACTACTTCTATTATTGATTTTACTTTCTTTAAGCTACCAAAATCACCTAAATACCATAAAAATAATTTTGAGGTTTTGATGCTTCTTTCATTAATATCTATACTTGTTTCTGATTCTATGAAAGATTGAGTGGCTAATTGAAGTTGATTTTCAATATTTTCAAATTTATAAACCAAAATTGGAGGGCAACTTACTGCGCCACAATTTAAAGCAAAATGAATGCGATAGTCTAGTTTATTTACTTTTAGTTTTTTGATAAATTTTTGATAAAATAAATTATACAAAAACCCAAATCCAAAAACATATTTACCTTTTCTTAAAATTCCGTGTTCGATGTCGTCTAAAGAAAAGTATTTTGAGCCAATACAAATTTCTTTTTTCGAATAAATAGTTTTACTAATTTGATTTTTATACTCTTTTGAAAATATTTGATAGTTGGCATTATAGATATTAATCCAAAATGCTTTTTTATGATTATCGGTTTTTAACTCTGATACTACATTTTCATAATTTATTTTGTTTAATGTATATAGTTCATCATCAAATGATAAGTTAAGTTTTACATTATATAGTAATTGTTCTGATATGCTTAAAAAGGTACTCAATTTATAGCTGTTTTAATTCCATTTTCATCGAAAATTTCGTCTTTGTGGCATTTTAACAAATGATCACAATACAAACAAATATTTTGAAATTCTTCATTTTTTATTGTGGCATCTTCTTCAGAAATTCCTAATGAAATTCCCATTTTTAAAGGCTCGCCCTCATTCAACATTTTAAAAACTGCATTTGTTGATGCTCTTTCTAAAACAACAGAAACTTTCTCTTTTCTAGCATCCCCCATAGGGAAATGAGTTCCAGGACAACACGGATTAATTTTCCATAATTGTAGGCTAATTTCCTGAGGAATATCTTCATAACCGCCCAAAAAGTTTCGTGCACCTGAAAGAATTGTACAAAAATTATGTTTTGAATCTTTGAGCCAAATTTCGTTTTTTAATGCTTTTCCTCGAGCCCAATTGCCTCCAAGCCACATGTCTTCGCTTGCGCCCCAATAGCCCCAACTCAACGGATTTTCTGTTAAAAAATGTCCTCCTTCAATTAGTGGGTCTTTTTCCGTCCCAATAACATGGCAACTTTCAAAAATATCTGCCAATTCCATTAATCTGCCACCTGCTTTTTTGTGGTATCTGTCAATACTAGCAATGTCAAAACGTTTTACACCTTTTTCGATTAATATTTTAAGTTTTTCTACATTCAACAAATCGCCATTAGTTTGCAACATTACTTGAGTCGTGTTTTGGTATTTTTCTTTAATTTTATCTAAAATGGCATACAATAATTTAATATCGGCTAGTGGTTCGCCACCGCTTAAAATCAATCTATCAACTTTATCAGGTAAATTATCTATGATTTTCAGACAATCTTCTTCACTGATTCTTTTCCCAAACGGGCTGGAATCGTTGTAACAATGATCGCAATCGTCATTGCAAAGCTGAGTAAATACCCAATAAATAGATTGTATGTGGTTGAAAGAAGTGTTCATTTTTATATTGTCATTACATTCAAATCTATTCCGTAATTTTGTTTAGGAATTTCAAATTTTCCTGAAATTTCTTTGCCTGTTAACCAAAAAATGAGTTTGTCAACATAATTGTCTAAATGGGTTATTTGTTGAATGCCGTGTTCTACAATAGGATCCAAAGTGGTTGCCATTAATGTCCCACCATATTGATTGGTTTCCCAAGTTATGATGTCTTTTTCGTCTTTACATTGCACAACTCTTGCTTCTTTTGGAATAGAAGTATAAGCACCGTGTGTATGCCAACAAGAGTGCCTTGGAGATAAACCCTTGTACACAGGGTGCGAAAAATCAGTTTTGGAAATCGGCGGATTATTTGGATTTTCGACCCACCAATAGTTATTTACCGGTCGGTCCTCCCAAGTAGCATCAATCCAATTGGCCGACGAGTCGCCTTCGACAACAATTTTTTTTCCTCTATTCAAAAATAAATACAGTAAATTTTTATGTTTTGCAATTTCAGTATGGTTGGATTGAAATGGAATAATGATAGCATCTAAACCTTCTATTTCAGATTCAGATAAATCATAAACATAAATAAGTTTGAAAATCGCCTCATATTTTGGTGCAGTCGCAAAGGAATAATGACTCCAAACTCCATTAAAAATTAAACCTATTTTTTTCATATATGTAAAAGTTATCAGTTATAGGTCATATATGGTATCGCTTTTTATTTATTGGTGTTTGCTTGCGCAAACTTCTTGTTAATGGCGATTTCATATTTAAAGTTTTTTCTGGATTAAAAATACAACATTTTGATATAATTGTGCTAATGAATTGTTAGTATATCGATTTTCGCCAACCACAATTCCCGTATCGCCCAAAGGACCACTAGCAGTTAAAAAAATTGTTCCGTTTGTAGATTTTTCATCAAGAACAACAATTGGTCGTTCCCAAGTATCTTGCAAAATTACTTCCGCGTTAGAATTTGTTTCAATGTAACCGCAAGACCACCAACCACTAATGTTATTGTTAAAAATCAAATCGTCAATTTTTACATTATTCAATAGATTGTGACTATCTTTTTTTTTAGTATAACGTTGGTCAATACTCTTTAGATCATTGCTCATAATCCATTGGTTGTTTGGAATCCAATTGGTAAACCAACCATCGAAACAGAAAAGTGTATTGCCGTTTTCTAAAAACTGAGCGACTTTATCTTTAATTTTGAACATCGCAATATGATCGCTACCGTTGGGAACAATCAAAA
>JAYWEG010000271.1:0-3020 GCA_043779445.1 Bacteroidota bacterium | reverse complement strand
GATAAAGCGCTTTGTATTAAAATAGTTCGTAAATATAGAAACTAAATCAATACTAAAAAATAAAAATTAAAATTATAACATTTGTTTAATACATCTTTAACCAATCTTCCCAGAAACATTTTGATAGTAAATCAAAGCATTTCCATCGGTTAACATGGAAATAAAATGACAAACATGCAGCAATCTATCGTATATACTTTCTTTTTCTACAAGATATTTTTCGGGAACAATTTTCAATAATAAATCATCATAGTTTGTGGCACAATTATTATGATTGTTATTAAATGCCGTTATAAATTTATCTAATAACGTGTTGATTATCTGATATCCAGATATTTCTTTTTCGATAACTTCCCGTGATTGGTAAATGTTTTTGATACTCAGTTTTATAACGTCATCCATTTGGGCTTTATATTTGCTTTTATCCATTAAAGAATAAGGGAAATTACCAGACAAAATCAATTCTTCGTTGTCAATAAAAACTTTCACGGCATCGTTAATCAAACTTCCAATTGCTAAAGCTCGTAAATAACTAATTCGGTCTTCTTTTGTAGTTAATGTATTGTACTTTTTAGAATCTATGGAATCTTTGACCAATTTTATCAAATATTCTAAAGCAAAATCTTCTGATACTAGCCCAAGATTCATTCCGTCCTCGAAATCTATGATGGTGTAACAAATATCATCGGCAGCCTCGACCAAATAAGCGAGTGGATGACGCTCAAAACCAATGTCGTTTCCTGTTTTGTTTGGAATCATTCCTAGTTCTGTGGCTACTTCTTGAAAAAAAGCCGCATCAGTTTGAAAAAAACCATATTTTTTGTCGGCAATATTTTTAGTTGGTTTTTTTGGCAAACTTTCTTTTGGATATTTCATAAATGCGCCTAAAACTGCATAAGTGAGCCTAAGTGAGCCTGAAACTCCTGGTCGCGATGCGGTCAACACAGAAAAACCATTAGCGTTTCCTTCAAAATCAATCAAATCTTGCCATTGTTTTTCGGTTAAATGTTCTTTGTATTGTTGTCCTTTTCCTATTGAAAAATATTCGCCTATTGCTTTTTCGCCAGAATGTCCAAAAGGTGGGTTGCCAATATCGTGAGCCAAAGAAGCCGCAGCAACAATGGCTCCAAAATCATTAAATTCAAAGCCATGAATGGTTTGCAAATGAGGATATTTTTCAATGATTTTTTTTCCTACCAAGCGTCCGATGGATCTACCAACAACGGATACTTCTAAACTATGTGTCAATCTTGTATGCACAAAATCGGTTTTAGAAAGCGGAATAACTTGGGTCTTATCCTGTAAACTTCTGAAAGCCGCCGAAAAAATAATTCGATCATAATCTACCTCGAAACCTAATCTTGTGTCATTTTGTTCTTTTCGAAGGCGTTTGCTTGTATCGCCTTGGCGTTTTAGCGATAGTAGTTGTTCCCAGTTCATTATTTAGTTCTAATTTTTAAATTTCAAAAATACATTTTTTTTCTGTATTTACCATCTATCATTAGTTTGAACCAAAAAAACAAAAAAA
The DNA here is from genome assembly GCA_043779445.1 of Bacteroidota bacterium. Classification (GTDB taxonomy): domain Bacteria; phylum Bacteroidota; class Bacteroidia; order Flavobacteriales; family Flavobacteriaceae; genus Flavobacterium. Next base: position 1,492 of record JAYWEG010000271.1, on the reverse strand, counting down.
ATAGAAGTTTTTGTAACAAAATCATTCTTTTATCTTCTAATTAAAAAATATGTGAATTTATAATCAAAATTTGTAAATTCGCACTTTGAAATAATTATGAAAAAAACATTCGTCAATTCCTCCTTATTTTTTTTAATCTTTTTGATTTGTTTAAACACTTTTTCCCAAACTAAAAAATGGACTTTGGAAGAATGTGTGAACTATGCCTTGAAAAATAATATTTCGATTAAACAAACCGAGTTAGATGTAAAGCTGTCAGAAATAGAAAAAAAATCTGCATTCGGTGCTTTTTTACCAACCCTAAATGCAAATGGAACTCAGGCATGGAACATTGGTCTAAACCAAAATATTACAACAGGAATTCTTGAAAATCAAACCACACAGAACACATCATTGGGTTTAAATTCAGGAATTATTATTTATGATGGTTTGCAACTTCAAAATCGTTTGAGACGATCAAAACTGGCAATTGTGGCTTCACAATTTCAATTATCAAAAATGAAAGATGATATTTCGTTGAATGTTGCGAATGCTTTTTTGCAAATTCTTTTCAATAAAGAAAATCTGAAAGTCCAAAAAGAACAACTTTCTGCAAACGAAAAACAATTGATTCGTTCACAAGAATTAGTAAATGCAGGTTCAATTCCTCGTGGAGATTTACTAGACATAAAAGCAAATGTAGCTTCGAACAAACAAAATGTGATCCTTGCAGAAAATGCACTTTTGATCTCTAAATTGAGTTTAGCACAATTGCTTCAATTAGATAACTTTCAAGAATTTGATGTGGATGGAATTCTTGCAGAGACAAAAAACAGCGAGGTAATGTTTCAAGATCCGATTGCAATTCTCAAAAAAGCAAAAACAGAACGTGTGGAATTGAAAATTGCAAAATCGAATTTAGCACTCGCAGAAAAAGATGTTGTGATTGCAAAAGGAGCTTACCAACCAAAATTAAGTGGATTTTATAGCTTTTCTACCCGGGCTGGTTACGCACAGCAAGTGGTTGGTGTGGTCCCAAATACAGCGAATCCTTTCTCAACAATAGGTGCAGTTCAAGGGACAGGTCAATTAGTTGTGCAACCAAATTTCACTCCCGTTCTCGGAAATGCTAATCCAGTATTCGATCAATTTAGTAAATTTAAAGGAAATTCATTTGGTTTTCAACTTTCAGTTCCTATACTCAATGGTTTTACTGTTCGAAACAATGTCCAAAGAACTAAAATTGCTCTAGATCGTTCCAAAATTGCTGAAAAACAAACCGAATTAGATCTAGAAAGAAACGTTTACACAGCCTACGCAAATGCCAAAGGTGCGATGAATGCTTTTGAATCTGCAAAAATTTCGTTAGAATCGCGTCAAGTAGCATTTCAATATGCAAAAGACCGGTTTGATGTTGGCTTGATGAATTCTTTTGATTATAACCAATCTCAAACACTGCTAACAAATGCTCAATCCGAAGTTTTGAGAACCAAATACGATTATATTTTTAAAA
>JAYWEG010000270.1:0-3024 GCA_043779445.1 Bacteroidota bacterium | reverse complement strand
TAATTAATCCGTAAAGTAAAAGAGATTGTTTCATTTTAAACTATTAAATTGTAAATCGTAAATTATCATATGCCAAAAAAACATTTTTAGGCAATTTTTTCTGAATTTCTTCGTGAAAACCAAATGTATAACTTATATGTGTTAAATAAGTTTTTTCTGGTTGCACCAAAGTTATAAAATCTAATGCTTCTTTCAAATTGAAATGTGAATGATGTTCCGTTTCATGTAAACAATTAATAACCATAACTTTAATTCCTTTCAATTTTTCAATTTCTGATTTTTCAATGGTTTTGATATCGGTTAAATAAGCAAAATCATCAATCCTGAAACCAAAAACTTGTAAATTTCCATGCATTGCATCAATCGGAATGATGGTTTTATTTTTTATTTTGAACGATATATTTTTTATAATTTCGTTTATCGAAACGCTTGGCGCACCTGGATATTTATTTTCGGTTTCAAATATATAATCAAATCTTTTTTTTAGATTTTCAACCACTCGCTCATGGGCAAATATAGGAATAGGTATTTTCTGAAAAAAATTGAAAGGTCGAATATCGTCCAGCCCAGCCGTGTGATCCGAATGTTCGTGAGTAAATAAAATTGCATCGAGTTGTTCACATTTCGAAGTCAACATTTGTTGTCTAAAATCTGGTCCACAGTCAATTACAAACGAAAAATTAGTGTCGAAAATCCAAATTGAAACACGTAACCTTTTGTCTTTTTCATCATTAGATAAGCAAACAGGATTTTTGTTTCCTATTATTGGAATGCCTTGTGAAGTTCCAGTACCAAGAAAATAAATTGTCATTTTAGGATGATATTTGATTTTTTGTGAAGTAGTCTACACTTTTTTGATTGAAGCAAAAAAATAGGATTTTTCGTTTCCAGTTTTAGAATTTTTTAAACTCATAGCCTCGTTATGGAATAAAATAAATCTAAAATAAAACCCAAAAAAACAATTTTGCAACCATTTGAAAAAAAGTTTAAACGACTTCCATGCAAAAATAAGATTAAAATCTTTGATTGATAACCTATTTTATTAACTTTGTTAAAAATTCCGAAAAACCTAAAATGGATACTGAAATAAAATTAAAGGGTGACCGAGTTATTGAGCAAATTCCATCTATAAAAGATAAAGCCCTTCGTATTAATTTGAATGAAAATATTTATGGAACTTTTGCCGAAATTGGTGCAGGTCAAGAAACTGTTCGGCATTTTTTTCGATCTGGTGGCTCCTCTGGAACCATTGCCAAAGCAATGTCTGCCTACGATAAAGATTTTAGTGATGCTATTTATGGTATTGAAGAAGACGGTCGATATGTTACCGAAAGTCGGCTTAAAAAGATGATCACTAAAGAAGTAAATCTTATTGAAAGTCGGCTTGGAAGAGATAAACATCCAAATAAAATGTTTTTTAGTTTCGCGAACACGGTGGCAACTATTGATTTTGCTAAAAAATTTAAAGGTCATGGCTGGGTTGGAATAAAATATCAAATCGAGCCCGACGAAGATTACAACGAAATTATACTTCATATTAGGTTTAAGGAAACTGATGCTCGTTTACAACAAGAAACATTGGGAGTTTTGGGTGTAAACCTAATATATGGTGCTTATTATAAATACAACGATCCAAAAAAATTACTTAGATATTTGTACGATCATCTCGACAAAGACCAATTAGAAATCGATACTATCAATTTTTCTGGACCACGATTTGCAGATGTTGACAATCGATTAATGAGTTTGCAATTAGTAAAAAACGGAATGACTGATGCCGTGATGTTCGATCCGCAAGGAAACAATATTTTGCCAGCAGCGATCCTTTACAAGAAAAATATTTTAGCACTTCGAGGTAGTTTTCGTCCCGTAACTAATGTAAATATAGACATGTATGAACGTTCATTAAAAATGTTTTTGAACGAAAGCAAGGTCGATGAAAAAAATACTTTAGTAATTTTCGAAATAACGTTATCCAACCTTCGGTCCGAAGGAGAAATCGACGAACGAGATTTTATGGATCGAGCCGAGTTGCTTTGTACTCTTGGTCAAACTGTTATGATTTCTAACTTTCAAGAATATTACAAAGTTGTCGAATATTTTTCTGATTATACTAAAGCAAGAATGGGCTTGGCCATGGGCGTGAATAATTTGGTAGATATTTTTGACGAGAAATATTACAGACACATGTCTGGCGGGATTCTAGAAGCATTTGGCAAACTTTTTTATAGAGATTTAAAGGTTTTCTTATACCCAATGGAAGACGAAGAGGGCAATGTTATCGATTCTCAAAACCTGAAAGTACATCCCAGAATGAAAGAGTTATATAAGTTTTTTGCATACAATGGCAAAGTAATTGATATTGTAGATTATGACCGGAAAAACCTAAAAATATTTTCTCGCGAAGTTCTAAAAATGATACATAAAGGTCAAGAAGGTTGGGAAGAAATGCTCCCGCAAGGAATTGCTGAACTTATCAAAGAACATCATTTGTTTGGTTTTGACAACTCTAAAATACTTATCGAAAATAATTAATAAAAAAAGCGTTCCTCCAAAATTTTGACTGAACGCTTTTTTGATTTTGAAAATTTTCTATTTCAAAATTTGAGCTGCATGGGCTTTTGTTTTCACATCAGAAATTACTTCGTCAATAATTCCGTTTTCGTTTATTATGAAAGTCGTTCTATGAATTCCGTCGTATTCTTTTCCCATGAATTTTTTTGGACCCCAAACGCCAAATGCCTGAATCACAGATTTATCTTCGTCTGCTAAAAGCGGAAACGGAAAATCGAATTTTTCTTTAAATTTTAGTTGGGCTTTTGCTGCATCTGCACTCACTCCAAGAATAGCATAGTTGTTTGAAGTAAATCTATCAAAATTATCTCGAAGATCGCAGGCCTCTGCGGTACAACCTGGTGTGTTGGCTTTTGGATAGAAAAAAACCACGAGTTTTTTACCCGCATAATCTGCTAAATTATGAGAATTTCCATCTTGATCGAGTCCAGAAAAATTTGGTGCTTTGTC
>JAYWEG010000269.1:0-7515 GCA_043779445.1 Bacteroidota bacterium | reverse complement strand
TCGATATTGATTTTATTAATTTCCTTTTGCAAATACGTGATGCTATCTCGCACTTTTTTGATGGCTGGATTATTTTCGTCAACTTCGAATTCAGAAATATAGTTATTTGTGAACTGCACCGATAAAACTGTTATGGAACTTGGCGCACCAACCTGAACTGTATTTTCGTTGAGGTAATCGGCAACGTTTTTTACTACAATTTCGCTGGTTCCTTTTGGCAAAAAGACCGACATGGATTGTGAAAGTTCAGCCGAGTTGAAATATACCGTTGCACTTTTTACTTTTGCCGACGTGAAAATTGGTTTTTGGGCAAACAAAGTCACCGAAAATAAAAAAGCGAATAACAAAATCGAATTTTTCATGTTTTTAAAATATTAGTTATACTGCTATAGAGAACAAATATCGTAAAAAGGTTGGGACGATTTTAAATTAATTTTTAATAACCAGCCAAAGTTCCTTCGAAATTTAATCGGTTTCCCAAAACAGAAACTAATTCTGAAAGTTCGTAAACATTCCTGAAGCCATATCCATATAAATTTATGAAAGTCGGAATGTTCAATGCCAATGTTAATGGTTTTTTATTAGATGGAAAATTTTTTCCTATTTTATCTACTTGTTTTTTAGGAATAACAACTTTTGTTATAAAATTTCGCATATCATTATCGATATTATTATTACAATAAATCAAAATTCGAGTGTTTGGATCTTGGATTAGCGCATTGAGATTTTGTTGTGTGAAATCCGAAAAGTTGATGTTTATAGCGCCTTTAATGTGTTTTTGATCATACATTTGTTTGGAACGTGTATCCAAAATAACTGTTTTTTTGTCTTTGGCATAATCCAAAAACGTTGCAAGATTGACCATTCGATCTTTTCTGTAGATTTCGACTTCTTTGGCTAAATCTAAATAGGCATTGAAATCTACTTTCGACGGAGTTTGTGCAGTTGAGTTCATTATTGTAAATTGTGTTACGAGTATTAAAATTAATTTTTTCATGATTTTTTTATTTGTGATACTTAATTCCTCTATTTTTCAACGGAATACCCTTTTGCTTTTGCAAATGTCAAAATTGAGTTGCTGATCGAATTACCTAAATCGTCCACTGTCTTGTTTTTTTTCGCTTCAATGTTAATGAACTCTTGACGTTTTTTTGCCAATTCACCAATTTCTTTTTGAATCAATTCTCGTTCTGCAGTTTTTTCTTCAACAATTTTGGTCAGTTCTGACGAAGTTTTGTTTTGATATTCTGCTGGCAAATCTTCTTTTTTTGCATTTGCTACAGCGTTTTTATCTTTCTTCATTTTATCGACTAAATCCCAACTTTCGTTTTTGTAAACGCCTTTTGATTTGCTGACAGAACGTTCTGCATAGTTGGCTTTTGACACATTTCTAGCGTTATCATCTTGTGTTTTTTGATTTCTTTTTTTCTCCATTCCTTTAGATCCATAATTGATGTAAGTTGAATTAATTCGTTCATTGCATTTCGTGATTTTATCATCAAATGGCGTTTTAACATATTGAATTATTTTATTAGAATCGATGTTAAAAAACTTGCCAATTCCAATATCAGCTCCGTTTTTCCAAAAACTATTTATGCCTTCTTGCTGGTTTCCGCAAAAAATAGTATTGACATAAATGTTATTTTTCTTTGCATCTGCAATCGCCTCTTGATAACTAATCCGTCCTTGATTGAAAGGTTCGTTGCCGCAGATATAGATTAGTTTCATATTGTTATTTTCCTTTCCCCAAGACAGTTTTTTGGTAGCATCTTGAATTACTGCGCCACAATATTCTTCGCCTCCATTTGTCGATAGCGAAAATAATTTTTCTGAAATCAAATCTAAATCTGTTGAAAGCGGCACAATTTGATGGATATAATTTGACTCTGAGGACAAATTATCATTTCCGTATTCGTATAACGAAATTTCAATATCTGGAGTTTGCCCATTATATTTCAAGGTTGTTAATGTGTTGACTATATTCCATAGTCTTGATTTTGCTTGTTCGATCAATCCGTTCATGCTGCTAGAGGTGTCAAGCAAAATTGCTACTTGAATTTTGGTGTTTTCGACAACAATTGGTTTTTGAGCAATTTGTTTTTTTGAATTCTTGCATCCAGCAAAAGATAGTGAACTTGCAAATAAAATAGCGATAATGAGTTTTAATAGTTTCATGATTTCTTATAGTTTTAAAATTACATGACAAAACTACATTGAATCTGAATTCGAAATATGCAGAAATGGTGAAACTGGCTTTTGACTTGGTGAAACTATTTGCGAATGGTTTAATTATTGATTTACTTTACATTGCATAAAGAAGTTAAAAACCATTGTATATTAAGGTTCAAAAAAACAAAAAATGCCAAAAATCTACATAACAATATTCATTTCGATTTTAATGTTTTCTTTGACTAATGAAAGTTTGGCTCAGGACACAATTCGCAGTAAAAAAAAGAATTTTAAATCTAAAATTGTCGCTGTTTCAAAAGCATTACAAAACTCTTTGAATGAGAATAATGAATTAAATATTGCTAGAAATTACGAAAAATTAGCCGAAGAATTTGCATCTAAAAATGACAATCCAAAAGCGGAAGAATATCTAAAGAAAGCTTTATTAAGCTATTCGAAATTAAACCTTGATGAAGACAAAACTAGAGTAACCAGACAATTGGCAAAATCGCAAGAATCGCAACATAAATTTGATGACGCTATAAAAAACTACGAAGTTGCTCGTGAGACCACTAAAAACAAATCCGAAGAGAAAATAAATTCTAACGATGCTAATAGACTACGAAACAATTCGAATCCAAATTCTCAACGTATTTATGTCAACTCAAATATTGATTTACTAAAAAAAGACAATAAAACAGCCGAAGTTGTCGATGCCTATAAACAACAAGCATTAAATAGTAGAAACTTAAACAATTCTGAGGATGCAATTGAGAGTTATAAAAATGCAATTGAATATTCCAAGAACAAACCCAAAGAAATAATTGAACTAAAAACCGAAATTGCTAAAACTCTTGTTGCAGACAATAAATTGAATGACGCTTTGTCGATAAATATGAAACTATTGAACGAAGCCAATAAAAAAAAAGACATTAAAACACAGATTTTGCAAAATCAGGAATTATCAAATATATATTTTAAACAAAATTATGCTCAAAAAGGACTTGAATCACTCAAAACTGCCTATAAAATTGCAATAGATAATGGAAACTCTACCGAAGCTAAGAAATGTTTGACAAAATTATTAGACTATTACAAGTCAAATGACAAAGAACGTATACATCTTTATAGCAATTTTTTTCAAAATTTTGATACTATGATCCAAAAAGATACGACTTTGATTGATTTTAAAACCTTTCAAATCACGGAGAAAAAAATTGTACAACTAGAAAAAGAAAGGAGTTTAAAAGACGAATTGATTTCAAAAAAAAATAGATTTAACTATGTTTTGATTGGATCTGTTTTGTTATTATTATTAATTTTTGGATTTCTAGCAAAAGCCCTTTATTCAATTAAAAAAAAGAATAAAGAAATTGCTTTGCAATCTTTGCGCAGGGAAATGAATCCACATTTCATTTTCAATAGTCTCAATAGTGTGAACCAATTTATTTCGCAAAACAAAGAACTCGAAGCGAACAAATATTTAACTTCGTATTCGAATTTGATGCGAAACATTATGGAAAACTCCAACAAAGATTTTGTAACATTATCGAATGAAGTAGAACAACTCAAAAAGTATTTAGATTTAGAACATTTGCGTTTTCAAGATAAGTTCGATTTTGAAATCGTAGTTGAAGAAAATCTTGATTCTGAAACAACTTTTATTCCGAATATGATTATCCAGCCTCACCTAGAAAATGCCATTTGGCATGGACTAAGATATCTAGAAAATAAAGGATTTTTGAGTTTGAAATTTGAATTAAACAACAAAAAAATCATTGTAATTATTGACGATAATGGTATTGGTTTATCCAAAAGTCAAGAACTAAAAACATTGAATCAAATGGTTCACAAATCGGTTGGATTAGATAATACAAAACAACGCATTTCGTTATTGAATGATTTGTACAAAACCGAAATTTCATTTACAATTCAAGAAAAAAAATATCCAAACTCAGGAACAATCGTCGAAATTATCTTTCCGTTGATTGATAAAATAAAATAAATATGCAAAAAATAAAATCTATAATTGTCGAGGATGAACTTGGAGCTAGAGAAGTTTTGAAAAATTATTTGAGCAAATATTGTCCACAAGTCGATGTAATTGGTGAAGCGCAAAACATCAAAGAAGCTGTTCCAATGCTACATGAACTTCGACCGCAATTGGTTTTTTTAGATGTAGAAATGCCATTTGGAAATGCTTTTGATGTGCTTGAAGCCTGCAAAGATTTGCATTTTGAAACTATTTTTGTAACTGCATTCTCAGAATATTCATTAAAAGCTTTGAATCAAAGTGCTGCCTATTATTTATTAAAACCCATTAGCATCGAAGAATTGATTCTTGCTGTGAACAAAGTTCAAGAACAAATCTCTAAAGTCGAAATCTTTGATAGAAACAAAATTATTTTAGAGAATTTTAGAGAAACAAAACCCGAGAAACAACAAGTCATTTTACCTACGCTTGAAGGTTTTGAAGTTGTGAAAATGAAAGAAATCATTAGACTTCGTGGAAACGGAAATTTCACAGACATCTATTTGCAAAACGGACAAAAAAAAATGGTTTGCCGTTTTTTAAAGCATTTTTCAGAAATTTTACCATTACCTTTTTTACGTGTTCATAAATCACATATTATTAATTTGAGTTTTGTAAAATCCTACAACAAGGGTGGCTTTTTGACCTTAAATGACCTTTCTGAGGTTGAAGTTTCTCCAACATACAAAGAAGATTTTTTGAAGAATTTTAAATAGTTGTTTATTGCAACTTAATTTTTAATTTAATTGAAAAATTAATTATTCAAAATTTTATTATTTAGAATAGTTAACCGTTTTATAATATCGATACAAATGATCATAAATCACAAGTTCGTATTTTCGTTGTTTAGAAGTATATTGTCGATTTATCATCATGTGAACATGACTTGATAAGAATTGCGATAACGGAATTTGCAACTCTTTTTTTATGTTTTGTATGAAAACTTGACTTGCAATTTCTTTATTTTCTATGATTTCATAAAGTTCTAAAAATGCTGACTTTGATTCTCCATTTATAAAATTATTCAGGTCTTGAAATAATTCTCGAAAATTTTTATCCAATTCTTTTTTTAGAATTTTATCGGCATTGAATTCTGCTTTAAAAGAAAGTTGCCAATGTTCTAATAAATTCATTTTTTCGAGATTGGTTAACCCAAAAGAATTCAAAAAACGATCAACTGCCAGAAAACTAAAAAGCAATTGTGTTTCTGGTTTTTCGAAGTAAGGTTTTAATACTAAATATTTAAGAATCATTTCGCTATCAAAACAAAAAACATTTTCGCTGTTTTCGATTGTATTTTCGCCATATCGCTCTATTTCCCGCTGATAAGTATCAGTTTGAACTTTCCAAACCACATCATTTTGAAGCAATTCATCAAAAACATCATGGAGTTTTGAAATCACAATAGTTAAATTTTGTTTATTTTCGATTAAAAAACGAATTCTCAAATGCTCCTCTGGGTCTTTGTATCGAATAAAAAACCATTTTACTAAAATGTTATCCTGTTGTAATTCTAAAATTATAGTATATAGTTTTTCAGTTAAAACAACATTTGCAGATTGAACACCTGTATAAATTTTATAATATATCCATTCGCTTCCGAGGCAAAAATTTCTTTTCATATCGTTATTCTTTATAAAAAGAAAGTATAAATTGATTTGTAAAATGTTCCTTTTTTGAATTCGAAACTATAGATTCTTCTGCAAATAGAAATTCTTCTAAAATAATTTTGCTATGGTTTTGTACTGATTTTAAAAAAAGCGAAATACAAATTTCTTTATCAAAATCTAGAAGCAATGTATTGTCAAATTGAACCCAATTTACAATTCTTGGAATGTTTCGGTCCGTTTTCCATTTTATAAATGCTTTTAAATTTTCTTTTTCTGATAATTTATAAAAATTCTCTAATTCTTTTTTTGTAACATTCCACTTTGCTTTTGAAAGGATAATGTCTTTATATAAAACCCTTGGAAAATAATTATAGTGCGATTCGAGAATTCCCCAACTAAAACTAGGAACAGTTTTTATATCTTGCGATTGCAAGTCGCACAAAAAATGATACACAGGTAATGAGTTTCTATAAAAACTATGCGCATTCGATAAACATGGCAAAACTATTTTATTGTGCTTTTTTGAGCGTAATATGATTTTATTATTCTGCACCGAGACGTATAAATCATCAATAGATATGTTTTTTGATATGTCAACACCCGAATTCGATAAATACGCAATTTCAAAATCTCTCAAAATAGGTCTTCGCAAAATGTTACCCGTTCTTGATTCGGGAATGTGGGCAATCTCTGCAAGTATTGTATTTGTATGAATGGTGTTTTCTTTTTCAATAATTTCTTTTGTTAGTTGAAGAATTTCTTCGTTTCCGTTACAAAAACGACCTAATAATTTTGCGGCACTCACATCACCCGATGAAGTAAGGGCAATAGTTTGTTTTTCATCCCTTCCAGAAATTTCTACAATCGCACAAAATGTTACTGGAGCATCGTTCCAATTCGCATCAAAGTCTGGAAAATCTTTTTCCAAAAGTTGCATACAATTGTTGTTTTCTTGCAAACATTCCTGCAATTTCTTTTCTAAAATCATATCAATAGCAATCCATTTTTGAGAGGTCATGATTTCCTTTTTTTCAGTAAATGAAAAAGCATCTAGAAGATCGTGTGAATCATTGTTATCAGTATTTTGCAAATATCCAATTCCTGTTTCGGTATCAAGAACTTGTGCCAATGGCATTTCTCTAGTTTCATAACGAGAAATGAATTTTTTGATAAAATTCATCTGGTTTTCAGAACTGTTTTTTGTTTGAATTCCGTTCAAGAAACGCAAGGCATGAAGAACTTTTGTGGAAATAATTTGATCTAGATTATTTTCTGTAGCATTGATATTCAAATCTGTTTGAAAAAGATGTCTTTCTTCAAAGGCAACATTCATTTTTTGAAGTTCCGCTCTGATATTGGTATAAATTGTTTCGTTTGGTACAACAGACGCATCTAAAAAACCAAATTCGGTTTTAATATTTTGTAAAATTTTAAGTTCGTGTTTTAAACTAGGAATTTTTTCTACAATAGTAAAAAGGTGTTTCCATTCGTCGTCACCAGTAACCGTCGCATCGAGTTCGCTAACTAAAAAATGCATATCGATGAGTTCTTGAATAAACTCTATGGCATCTAATTTTTCGGAATCGTCGTCGGCAAGAAAATCAATCATCGCATCAATTTTGATTCCGTTTGCCGATTCTTGAATTAAAATAGTTAGTAATTCCGATTTTCTCAAAGCGCAAATACTATGTTCTCTTTTAGAAT
>JAYWEG010000268.1:0-7580 GCA_043779445.1 Bacteroidota bacterium | reverse complement strand
CGTATTTCATGCTGTTCAAAAATCTAGTTATTTTACATTGTATTACTCTATAATCTTTTAAGTAAGAAATAACCATGAAAAAAAAATTGATATTTTTATTCTCCTTTGTTTTGTATTTGAATTGTTTTTCACAAAATAAAACTTTAAATCTTTTTCAAAAAGCAGATGAACAAAGATTATTATGTGAAATAATGACTAAAAACTTTTTACTAATTGGGGCAAAAATAAATGTAACTGATTCAAAATCTGAATTAAAAGAATCGATTCAAACCTTCGATGAAAATTTGAAAGAACTATTAAATTTCTTGAAAATGGATGAAACTAAATTATTTAAACCAGAGGTTAAAGATTTTTGGGACAATTTCAAAGAAAGAATTCAAGAAAAAAAATCACAAAAAAATGCCATTGAAATTATGGCTCTGTCTAACGAATTATCAATTTCGTGTTTAGAACTTGCTAAATATGTCAAAACCGATTCTGGTTATAAAATTAATTCCATTCAAAATCTGATAAATAGACAACTTTTGAACTCTCAAAAAATAATTAAATTATGTACAGCTGCATATTGGAAAGTTGAAAATACTAATTTAGAAAAAGAATTAAAGGAGTCCATACTTAGTTTTGAATTCTCGCTTCATCGATTACTAAAAGAGACCGAAAAAAACGTGGCCCTTCATAACGAAATCGAAATTCAAGAACAAAAATGGATGTGTGACAAAGAAAAAATCGAAGTTGATTTTAAAAATTTAGATCTAAATGAAATTTACTCTACTTTTAATAAAACTTTTTTAGGTTTTAGAATTTTATTAGAAAATATAGAAATTGAAAAAAAACAAATCGTAATAAAAGATTAAAACTAGTTCAATTTTAAAATTTTAATCAGAGTTTGCTAAAAAAATCCCAAGCAATTTGCGCTCCTTCTACATCTTGGTTTTGTCTTCCAACAATTCGCTGCTTAAATGTAGACAAAACATATTTCTGACCAGGCATTGTATGTCCACCTCCATCAACAACAAAATAAACGACTTGTTTTTGATTTTTTGAATTTCCAAAAACATATTTTTTAACTGTGGAATCATCCTCGTTTATTGTTTGTGGCATATCGGTTTTCAAAACATCATCTTTTGATAGATTATTGTTTCTAATCCAAAAATCTACCGTTTCTTGTGATGATTTTACATACTCGTTTTTGAATTTTGTTTTACCTCCATTAAAAGGAATGAATTCATCTTTTGTTCCGTTAACTATCATTACAGAAATTGGAACATTAGCAGAAATACATTCGTTTTCTTGAAATAAATTTGCTGAAAAAGTAGCAATTGCAGTAATTTTTTGAGGCAATTCTGTTGCTAATCTAAAACACATCAAACCACCATTTGAAGTTCCTGTTGCAAAAACTTTTCTTGTATTTATTTTATAATTTTCTGAACACCAGTCGATTAATTTAGAAATAAATTCCACATCATTCGATTGATATTTATTTTTTTGAATTTCATCTTTTCGACAGTCATTCCAATTGAGATTTGAACCTTTTGTTTTTCCATTATTGAGATTCGTTCCATTTGGAACGACCAGTAGAAAATTATTTTTTTCTGCAACTTCTTTCCAATATTTAGTTGCTCCAGCATTGCTGTAAAATAATTCTTCTTTAGATTGTGTTCCTCCGTGAAGTAATATTACTAATTTTGGGCTAGATTCTAAAATTAGAGGTACAAAAACATCAAAATATCGAATTGTGTTTCCGATTTGAATTTCAAGATCTTTTTTCCAAAACGATTTTTCTTGTGAAAAAAGTAAGGAACTGAAAACTAGAAAAAAAATTAGGATGGTTTTCATACGTTATTTAGATGTTACTATGGAATTGATTTGTTTAAACAATTGTCCATCGCTCAAAAAAGAACCTTGATGAATCAATTCAAATATAGACAAATTTCTTTCCCCTGTAAATTGTTTTTTCCCAATTTTCATCTCGATAAAATCTGTAAACATATTGTCACTCAACCATTGTAATCCTTGTTTCGAAAGAAAATCCGTATCTGGAACTAATGATTTTAGAACAATTGATTGCACATAGGTATCAAAACAGTGAAACAAAAATATGTGGTTTTTAGAAAAATTTTCTAAAAATTCGGCTCTAGTTAGTACTCCCTCCCATATCAAATCCGAAAAAACATCGAGTTCTTGCTCTGCAATTTCGGGTTTATTTAGTTTTATTTTGTCCCATTCTGCTTTATCGATAGATTGTGTTGCCAAAAAATTAACAAATTCAGGATGAAGTTCTTCGAATTGTTCTTTTGTTAGTCTTGCGTATTTCATGTCATTGCGAGGAACGAAACAATCCCGTTCCAAATCATTATAAAGTTAAAAGATGAGATTGCTTGGTTCCTCGCAATGACATCAAAAAAAAATCCCAATCTCAAAAAGAGTTGGGATTTTCGATATTAGTTAAGAAATTATGCTTTTTCAGCAACAATTTCATAAGGCAAATCAACGATAACATCTCTGTGCAAACGAACTGAAGCAGAATATTTTCCTGTACGTTTTACGATTCCACTTGTAATGAATTTTCTGTCGATTGAATGACCTGCTGCAGCCAATGCTTCTGCGATATCAATATTTGTAACGGAACCAAAAAGTTTTTCTCCACCAGCTTTAGATGAAATTTTTATTTCAACTGCTTTGATGGCTTCTGCCAAAGTTTTGGCATCGTTTACAACTTTTGCTTCTTTGTGCGCTCTTTGTTTCAAATTTTCAGCTAATACTTTCTTTGCAGAAGGTGTTGCTAAATGACCATGACCTTGGGGAATTAAAAAATTACGTCCGTAACCTGCTTTCACATTTACAACATCATCTTTAAAACCTAAGTTTTGTACATCTTGTCTAAGTATAATTTCCATTTTGCTTCTTTATTATTTTAGTAAATCAGCCACATATGGCATTATTGCTAAATGTCTGGCTCTTTTTACGGCAACAGACACTTTTCTTTGGTACTTTAATGAAGTTCCTGTTAAACGACGAGGAAGAATTTTTCCTTGTTCGTTCACGAATTTCAATAAAAAATCTGCATCTTTATAATCAATATATTTGATTCCAGATTTTTTGAAACGACAATACTTTTTAGTTTTGTTAGTTTCAATATTCAATGGCGTTAAATATCTAATATCGCCGTCTTTTTTTCCTTTTGATGATTGTTCTAATGTAGACATAATAATTAAGCTTTAGTTTTCATTTTAGTTCTTCTTCTTTCAGCCCAAGAAATTGCATCTTTATCTAAACTTACAGTCAAGAAACGCATGATTCTCTCATCACGTCTAAACTCAGTTTCAAAAGCAATAAGTACTTCTCCTGCTACTTTAAATTCAAAAAGATGGTAAAAGCCACTTTTTTTGTTTTGGATTTCGTAGGCCATTTTCTTTAGACCCCAATCCTCTTTCGATACCATTTCTGCTCCTCTAGTAGTAAGAAAATCTTCAAATTTGCTTACTGTTTCCTTTACCTGAACATCAGATAAAACGGGATTTAAAATGAAAACAGTTTCATAATGATTCATAAAAATATAATTTTATTATTAATTTGGGTGCAAAAGTAGTTAATTAAATTCAATAATAAAAACTATTTTGAAATAAAAAAATTGAATAATTTGCAAAAAATCCGATTAACGGAAAATTTCATCGATAAAGTTTTTGTTTTATAAATTTTAACCTATATTTACAAAATATTATTACTTGAAAATATAAAATGAGATTAAATTGTGTAGTTGTAGATGATAGTACCATTCAGAGATTGATTATTACTAAATTAGTGACTAATAATCTTAGTTTGAAACTACTCGCCGATTTTTCGAATGCCATTGAAGCAAAAAACTTTATTTCTAATAATGATGTTGATTTGGTTCTACTTGATGTAGAAATGCCAGATCTCAACGGTTTCGATCTTTTAGATGGATTGAAACACAAACCTAAAATAATATTTATTTCTTCTAAAGCAGAATATGCTCTCAAAGCATTTGATTATGAAGCGTCTGATTATCTCAAAAAACCTATTGAAATTGATCGATTTAACATTGCAATAAAGAAAGTTGTTGATATTTCTGAAATGAATAAAAATTCTATCGACGAAACTGGAGATTATATTTATGTCAAAACAAATTTAAAAAAAATAAAAGTTTACTTATCAAAAATTAAATGGATTGAGGCTTTTGGAGATTATTTGAAAGTGATTACCGAAGAGGAATCTATGTTAGTGTTATCCACTATGAAGTCTTTTGAAAATGAACTTCCTAAAAATCAGTTTGTACGAGTTCATAAATCCTATATTGTAAATATCAATAAAATCGTTAAATACGATAGCAAAAGTTTAGATATAGGAAAAACAAAAATTCCTTTGAGCAGGAATAGAAAAGAAGATTTGAGAGAAATAATTGCAAATTCTCAATAGAAATCAACATTTACAGCGACTTTTATTGCTTTGAATTGACTTACAGCATCGAAACTATTCAGGATTTTTTGAATGGTTTTTTTTGTGCCAACCAAGGATTGATTTTGAGGAATTTTTATTAAAATTGTGCGAATATATTCATTTCTGATTCTTGAAATCGCTGGTTCCTCTGGTCCAAGAACTGGAATTTGTAAATTTTGTATAAAAACCTGATACAACCACATAGCACCTTCTTTGAGTTTTTCGTAGTCTTTGTGTTTTAGTGTTAATTTAATAATCCTGAAAAAGGGAGGATATTTGTAAATTTCTCGTTCATATAATTGCTCTTTGTACATTGACAAATAATCGTTTTGAACAACCTGTTGAATGATATTATGCTCTTTATTATAAGTCTGAATAATTACTTTTCCTTGTTTTTCTGATCTTCCTGAACGACCGGCTACTTGAGTCATCATCTGAAAACTTCTTTCAAACGCCCTAAAATCTGGATGATACAACATATTGTCGGCATTCATAATCCCAACTAAACTCACATTATCAAAATCTAGACCTTTTGCCAACATTTGTGTTCCAACTAAAATATCAATTTCTCTGTTCTTGAAGCTATCAATTATTTTTTCGAATCCAAATTTACCTCGAGTGGTATCTTGATCCATTCGACCAATTTTTGCCGATGGAAACAATTCTATCAATTCTTGCTGAATTTGCTCGGTTCCAAAACCTTTAGTTGTTAAATCTAAACTGCCGCATTGGTGACACGTAATGGGTTTGGCTATTGAATAACCACAGTAATGGCAACGCAATTGGTTTTTGATTTTATGATACGTCAAACTCACATCGCATTGCGAACATTGCGGCACATTTCCGCAAGTCATACATTCAAGAACTGGCGAAAATCCTCGTCGGTTTTGGAACAAAATAACTTGTTCACCAAGCGAAAGTGCGTCCATAATTTCGTCGATGAGTCTATCGCTGAAATGTCCAGACATTTGTTTCTTGAGATATTTTTCTTTTAAATCGACCAATTCAATTTCGGGCATTTTCACGTTTCCGAATCTTTCTGTAACTTCTACTAATCCAAATTTATTGGATTTAGCGTTAAAATAGGTTTCTAAACTTGGCGTTGCCGAACCTAACAAAACTTTGGCTTTGTGTGCATGTGCCAAAACAATTGCCGCATCACGAGCGTGATATCTAGGAGCAGGATCTACTTGTTTGAACGTTTGCTCGTGCTCTTCGTCAACGATTATTAACCCCAAATTCGAAAATGGCAAAAACAAAGCCGACCTCGCTCCTATGACAATTTGGGCTTTTGGCGCATGATTCAAAACTTGTTTCCAAACTTCGACTCGTTCATTGTTGTTATATTTCGAATGAAAAACTGCTATTTTGTTTCCAAAATGCAATCGCAATCTCGAGACCAATTGGGTTGTTAAAGCAATTTCTGGCAACAAAAATAGTACTTGTTTTTCTTCCTTAATATAAGTCTCAATTATTTTAGTATAAATTTCGGTTTTTCCTGAAGATGTGACGCCATGCAGAAGACACACGTTTTGAGTTGACTTTGCCAATTCGCTATCGCTCGGGTTGAAACATGTGTTTATTTCCTGAAAAGCCGTTTCTTGAACTGTACTCAAAACTAATAAATCGCCAGAAGTTTGATGATTAATATCGATTCTATCAACTTGAATGTAAAATTCTTCGAAAATTTCTTTGTCGATTAATGCTTTGATACGGGTTGAAGTCGAGTTGGCTTTTTCGATTAATTGTTTAACCGAAATTGGCTTTTTTTCTGAAGCTGATAATTGAAAATAATTCAGCACAATTTCTTTCTGCTTTTCGGCATTTTTTAATTTGTCAAGTAATAAACTCAAACCTTCATTGTTTTCATACTGCTTATTTAAACGAATGTACCGAACTAATTTTGGTTTGTACACTTCGTTGACTTCTTCTTGAATAATCAAAATATTTTTATCCATTAGTTTTTGAATGACCGGAAAAATATTTTTGCGATTCAAGATTTTCATAATATCTTGAATTTTTAACGAAGTTTGTTGTTGCAAGGCTTGATATACTAAAAATTCGTCATCTGTTAATCTAGTTTCGTCAACAAATAAATCATTTTTTTGAGATACAATTGTTTCACTTTCTAACAACAGCGCACTAGGCAAAGCACCGCGGTACACATCGCCAATATTGCACATGTAATACTCCGCAATCCACGACCAATGATTAATTTGAAGTTCGTTGACAATTGGAACCTCATCCAGAATTTGATGAATTTCTTTGGCATCGTAAACAATCTGAGGATTTTGATGCAACTTGATAACTAAAGCGGTATAAATTTTGGTTTTAACGGGAACAGCAACTCGCATGCCGATTTTGATATACTTGTACTCGGCTTCTGAAACTCTGTAATATAGAGTTTTAGAAAAAGAAAGTGGTAAAATTACTTCGACGAAAAACATTTTTTATTTAGGTTTTGGTTTAAAAATGTTTTTATAGTTATTCAAATGTATCGATTTAAGACCGAACTTGCAAGTATAAAACTAACTTTAATCCCGATAACTATTGTGTGCCTAAAACCCCACCCGAGCCTGCAAGAGCGAATAGGCGAAGCAATTGCGCCAAGCTGTTAGCGGATAGCCGTTATTGCATCTTAATTTTAATTGTCATAATATGTAAAATCTTTTGTTATCATTCCGTTTTCAATTGTCAAAATTGTACAAATTGGCAATTCAAATTTTGAATTATCTGGTGCAGTTCCGCTAGAAATAAATTCAACAATAACATGATTTTCTCCTGATGTATAAGTTTGAATAACTTTATCGTGTAAATCTGGAAATATTTTGTTTAGTTCAGAATATTTTTCAATTATTTCTTTTCTATTCTGTTTCACAATTCCTTTTCCTAAACTTGGGTCTTTAAATTCAGAAATTTCAACATACATATTTGCCATTTTTTCCCAATCGTGATTGTTAAAATGCTCAAAATATGTTTTTACTATTTTTTCATTTTCTGTCGAATTCATACTTTGTTTTTTTTGATTATTACAAGATACAATTATTAATATTCCTAAAATTATTATCGCTAATTTCTTCATTTCTGTTTTTTTTAGTTGATTCAAAATTAGTTAAAAGTTT
>JAYWEG010000267.1:0-7586 GCA_043779445.1 Bacteroidota bacterium | reverse complement strand
ATTGAAACGATTTTTAATAATTTCGAACAAGCTCATACTACAGCTAGTATATTCTATGGTGGAACAGGATTGGGTCTCGCAATAGTTAAAAAATTAATAGAAAATCAGGGAGGATCAATTAATGTTAAAAGTCAAGTTAATGTAGGTTCCACATTTTCGTTTCAACTGGATTTTTCAATAAATAATAATGATAGTGTAGTTGTGCCTGAAATTTTTTTAGAATACTCGTTTAACGATTTTCTCGATCACGAATTTAAAAACGTTAAAATTTTAGTGGTCGAAGATTCTAAAATTAATCAACTTTTAATCAATATTATACTTAAAGGTTTTGCTTTTGATCTAGATGTTGCAGATAATGGACAAATTGCTATTGATAAATTGCAAACAATTACTTATGATTTGATTTTAATGGATTTACACATGCCCGAAAAAGATGGATTTGAAACAACCGAATATATCAGAAACACTTTAAAATCTAAAATCCCAATTATTGCATTAACTGCCGATGTTACTCAAATAGACATTGATAAATGCAAAGAAGTGGGTATGAACGAGTATGTATCCAAACCCATTGACGAAAAATTATTGTTTTCTAAAATTATAAAAATGTTAAAAAACAATAATTAAATTATTTTTTGATTTTTTTAGTTCCTCAGATTCGTTCAACGATATAGCCATAGATTGTTTTGGGTTTATTACAATTAGAGCACTTCTTCCAGAATACAAATCTCTTCCGATAAATTCGCAAATTACTTGAACCACTTTTACCGTGTGGCGATACTTTTTTTATCGGAAAGTACTTTGAACATTAAGATTTTTTCATAATATAAATTTTTAAATTATAATTTCAAAAATTCTAGTAAATCACTATTCAATTTTTCTTTATTGGTATAAAACAAACCGTGTGGTGCATCGTCGTAAATAATAAATTTATTGTCAGCAATTAATGCAGCTGTTTTTTCTGATGAAATTTCTATTGGAACAATTTTATCAGCATTTCCGTGAATGATAAGTGTAGGCACATTTATTAAAAGTGCTTCTTTTCTAAAATCGGTATTCGAAAAAGATTTAGCACATTCCAAAGTTGCTTGTGGAGAAGCAAAAGATGCGAGCATTCTATAATATTCTAATAATGGGGTGCTTACAGGATTTTTAAGAAAACTTACTCCAAAAAAGTTTTTTCCAAAATCATCTAAAAAAGCAATTCTATCGTTTTTAATAGCAAGTTGTGTCGCCTCATTTTTTTCTTTTGGATTACCATCTGGATTGTCTTCACTATTTGCCAAATAAGGAATTACAGACGAGATAAGTACTACTTTTGAAACATTTTGTCCACCATATCTACTAAAATATCGAACCACTTCGCCGCCGCCCATAGAAAAACCAACAAGCGTAATGTTTGTAAGCTCCAATTGGTTAATAATTGCTTTTAAATCGTCGGTTAATGTGTCATAATCATAACCATTCCAGGGTTGACAAGATTTTCCAAAACCACGTCGGTCGTAGGTTATCACTCGGTAATTATTGGTAACCAAATTTTCGATTTGATATTCCCACATTTCGTTAGAAAGTGGCCAACCGTGTATTAAAATTACAGGATTTCCGTTGCCATAATCCTTGACATATAACTTGACGTTTGGTGCTGTTTCGATAAATTTATCTGTGAATTGTGCTTTTGCTGAAAAAGCGAAATGTGCTTCAGATTCGTTTTTAATTAATTGTGTGTTTTCCATTTAACTTTTTTTATTTTTTACTTCATATTTTAAACCCTACTTTTTTCAACCTCATCAACTTCAATTACATTAAATATTGGTTCATGACCCACCTTAAAATTTAAAGAATTGGCAACAAAACAAAATTCGTTTGCTTTCTTGTGTAATTCAGTAGCTTTTTCTATCATTGCTTTTTCGGTAATTGTTATTGTTGGATTTAGGGTTATCGATGAAAATTTTCCGTTTCCGTCTTCTGTTTCTTCCAAAATTGCTGTGGCATTATCAACATAATGAGTCACGATAATTTTATTTTCGGCGCAAAAGTGCAAATACCAAAGCATGTGGCAAGACGATACTGATGCCAATAAAAGTTCTTCGGGATTGTGTTTAGTTTTATCGCCACGAAATTCTGGATCTGATGAACCTAAAATATCAGCTTTATTTTCGATTTGAATGTTGTAACTTCTTTCAAAATCTTTGTAATTGGAAGTTCCTGTTCCTTGATTGCCAGTCCATTTTGTGGACAACTTATAATGGTGTAATGTGTTCATAACTTATTTTTTAGTTTTTTTTCTTTATAATATTATGCCAATTTAGCATTAGTTATTTATCGAAGATTTTTTATCTGGAACACAATTTGGAACTTGTTTTCCATTTTTTTCT
Source organism: Bacteroidota bacterium (assembly GCA_043779445.1). Taxonomy (GTDB): domain Bacteria; phylum Bacteroidota; class Bacteroidia; order Flavobacteriales; family Flavobacteriaceae; genus Flavobacterium. The sequence goes on along the minus strand of JAYWEG010000267.1, from coordinate 5,211 downwards.
TTCATTCCGATTTGTTTGTAGCCTTTCCAACAGGGATCATTTAAAGCTTTTTCGGAAGATTTTGTCGATGGTTTTTTTCTGGTTGCCATAATTTTTATTTTTTAGTTTTCTTTTCCAGACCTTCGGCTTCACTCAACGCAATCGCAATGGCTTGTTTTGGGTTGGTTACAATGGTTTCGGTTTTGCCAGAGTTCAGGTCGCCTTCTTTGAATTCGTGCATCACTTCGGCAACTTTTTTATCGTGTGGCGATAATTTTTTCTTTGCTGGTGTTGTTTTCTTAATCTCCATAATTGTATTTTTTAAATATTAAATTTAGAATTATAAAACCAATAATTGTTTCATAATCATTTGTTTAAGTTGTAAAATTATTAGTTTTAAAAAACATTTTAACAATTAATTTTAACTTAATCAGTAATTTAAATTGAAAAAGTGTATTTTTGGAGATAATTAATACCTAATTAAAGTTTGGTAACTATCCCCATAAGTTAATCAAACAATTTTTTTTTTTAAAAAGTAATAATTATTTTTAATGTGTAACTTTTATCCTCCCTAGCTAAGTTAATTTACATATATTCTAATCGTTTCTAAAATATGAAAACATCAATTACGCAAAACAAAGCTGAATTGTTACTCTCAGAAACCGAAATTTTAAAAACTATTTCTGGCAACAATTTGAAACAATTTAGAAATATTTTTCAAAATGCACCTGCAGCCATTGCTATTTTTAATGGACCGCAACATAGGTTCATGATGGCAAACCTGAGATATCAAAAACAAAATAACCGCACAGAAAACGATTTATTAGGGAAAACTTTTCAAGAAGTATTTCCAGAGTTAAGCGGCACTAGTTCCTATGAAATATTTGATAAGGTATTTAAAACAGGCGAATCTTTTACCGCAAGCGAATATCCTGCTATGATTGACTATCAAAATAATGGCATTCCTGAACTTTGTTATTTCAGTTTTTCGTTAGAGGCATTAAAAAACGAATCAGACCAAATATATGGTTTAATGGTCATGGCCTTAGATATTACAAAACATGTAGCAAGCAGAAAAAAAATTGAAGAAACCGAACAACGTTTTCAAGCGGCTGTGGCTGCAGTGAAAGGTGTTGTTTGGACAAATAATGCAAAAGGCGAAATGGAAGGGGAGCAATTGGCTTGGAGCGAACTTACGGGTCAAAATCACGAGGAATATCATGGGTTTGGTTGGGCAAATGCAATTCATCCAGATGATGCTCCTGGTACTGTTAACGCTTGGAACGAAGCGGTTAGAGAATGTAAACATTTTATTTACGAACATCGTGTAAAACTAAAAAATTCGGAATGGGGATATTTTTCCGTAAAAGCAATACCTGTGCTAAATGAAGATGGAACAATTAGAGAATGGGTAGGGGTACACACAGACATAACGGAACAAAAAAATGCTTTGCAAAAAATTAGAGAAACCGAACACAAATATGAAAATTTAATTTTTACTTCGCCCTACATGATTGCTATTTTCAAAGGCAAAAACCTCATTATCGAAATTGCAAACGATGCCATTCTTGAAACTTGGGGTAAAGGAAAAGATGTTATTGGCAAATCTTTTTACGACGTTTTACCCGAGGCAGTAGAGCAAGGTTTTGATAAATTAATTTTGAAAGTATTCGAAACTGGCGAGCCTTATCAAGCTTACGAAACACCTATTACACTATTGCGAAATAAAAAATGGGAGTTAATGCATTACAATTTTATATACCAAGCACAACGAAATATACAAGGTGAAATAGAAGGCGTGGCTATTTTAGCGAATGAAGTTACGCCACAAGTGCAACATAAAATGAGAATTATTGAAAGCGAAGAACGTTTTCGATTATTAGCCGACAATTTGCCACTTAGTGTTTTTATTGCTGAGCCAACTTTAGAGGCTAATGTTAGTTATTTGAATAAATATTGGTTAGAATATACCAACCAAACGTTTGAAGAAGCAACTGGCAGGGGTTGGAATGATATTGTGCATCCAGAAGATGTACACCTAATTATGGAGGTATATGTTCACGCTTTTACAAATCAAATTCCATACAGCACACCAAATATTCGCATCAAGCGACATGACGGAGTCTACAGATGGTTTACCTTTCATGGAAATCCTCGTTTTTTAAATAATGGCGAATTTGTGGGAATGATTGGTGCAGGTTTTGATATTACCGACCAAAAACTTTTTGAAATAGAACTCATCGAAGCAAAAATAAAGTCTGACAATGCCGTGCAAGCAAAACAACAATTTTTGAGTAACATGAGCCACGAAATTCGAACCCCAATGAATGCCATTGTTGGGTTTACGAATGTAATTTTGAAAACCGAATTGAACGATTCGCAAAAACAATATCTCGATGCGATAAAAGTCTCGGGCGATGCACTAGTGGTTTTAATAAATGATATTTTGGACCTCGCCAAAGTTGATGCTGGTAAAATGACTTTTGAAAACATCCCATTTGATTTAGCGGAATGTATTCACAAAATTGTCTTATTATTCAAAATTAAATTAGAAGAGAAAAAAATACAATTCAATTTGAATCTCGACGAAGCTATTCCCAATCAAATTATTGGCGACCCTATGCGTTTGCGACAAATAATTCTAAATTTATTAAGCAATGCTGTAAAATTTACTAACGAAGGTAGCATTTCGCTCGATATAAAAGTACTATCACATTCTAAAAATAATATAAATATTGAGTTTAAAATAACCGATACCGGAATAGGAATTGCTAACGAAAAACTAGAAACTATATTCAATAATTTCGAACAAGCCCATGCAGAAACAAGCGCCAATTATGGCGGTACGGGTTTAGGATTGGCAATCGTAAAAAAATTAGTCGAAAATCAGGGCGGAACAATTGATACAAAAAGTGACATTGGAAAAGGTTCCACTTTTTCATTTACCCTAAATTTTGATACAAATGATTTGCAACATCATTTACCGAAGCAAACTCCAAAAAATAATATGATTTGCCAATCGGATACCCAATTGAAAAACATCAAAATACTCGTTGCCGAAGATGTTATATTAAATCAATTGCTAATAAAAGTAGTTTTAGGAAATTTTAATTTCGAAGCAGACATTGTCGAAAACGGTCAAATTGCCATCGAAAAAATTAAAACAAATACCTATGATTTGATCCTCATGGACTTGCATATGCCCGAAATGGGTGGTTTCGAAGCAACAAAATACATTCGTGAGGAAATGAAATTACAAATCCCGATTATTGCGCTCACGGCAGATGTAACTCAGGTTGATATCGATAAATGCTTGGCGGTTGGCATGCAAGATCATATTTCGAAACCAATAGATGAGGCGTTATTGTATGAAAAGATTGTTAAAATTCTGAATGATAATCAAAAATAAATTACTAATTTTTTAATTTAAATAGTGACTCATGAAGTTTAATTATTACGACAAATTGCACAAATTTTCACAAGGTAAATCGTAAAACATTTGTGCAATTTACGGGGGATAAAAATACTTGTAAAATTTGAAAATATAGCATTAAATAAAACAAAAAAAGGATAATTTATCGTTACATAAATTATCCTTTTCAAAAAAATGAATATTAATTCATTAAACATCTATCAAATTATTTTTTAGTTGAATGCGATTTAGAATCTTTTTCAGACGATTTAGAATCTTTACCTGCTGATTTTGAATCCGTTTTTTTATCACCTGCTTTAGATGATGCGTTGGCACTAGTTGTTTTAGTGTCTTTGGTGTTTTGAGTTGTGCTCATGATTAAAAATATTTAATTGTTAATAATGGTGTAAATTTATAAATAGCCTATTAATAACGATTTACATTATTTTTGATATTATTTATAGAATTTTTGGGTTTTTATGCTTGCATTTCTGCAGCTTCCAAATTGATGGCGGCAACAGCAACTTCGGTCAATTTAACATCGGCTGCTTTTTCTTCAGCGAGTGTTTCTTCGAGCAATTTTGCTGCTTTTGTCAAACCTAATGTTTCGGCAAATTGACGCAAAGTTCCATAAGTCGCAATTTCGTAATGCTCTACTTTTTGTCCTGCCGAAATAATTCCAGCATCGCGCATGGCACCTTCTTCACATTCTTCCATTATTTCGCCTGCTTCTTTAATCAAGCCAGCCATAGCCTCGCATTTTACTGCTTCGGGTTTTTTGCCCATCGATTCAAAAACGTCTTCGAGTCGCAAAATTTGGTTTTCGGTTTCGGCAAGATGATTTGTCAATGCTTGAACCAATTCTTCGGAAGTCGCATTTTTAATCATTTTTGGAATAGCGGTTGTCAATGCTTTTTCTGCCCAATAAATGTCTTTTAACTCATCTTCGAATAATTCCATAAGTTGAGACGATTTCATAGTACTTTTTTTGTTAGTACTTTTAGTTTTTTGAGCCATAGTTTGGCTTGACGAATTCTGATTTTTAGTTTCCATATTTATGTCATTGGGAGGAAAGAAGCAATCAATTCCTCAGGTTTTTTATTTAATAATGTCCATTGATGTTTTTTTTTGGTTGTGCGTATTCATTCCATAAGTAAAATTTGGAGCGAGAATGATATCATTGCAATCAAAATGTTTTACGATGCCATTATCAAGCAACGCCACAACCCAGCATGTGTTTTGATGCATTCCGTAATCAATTATAAAAATTGCTTGCCCTTTTCCTAATGGTGTTTCCACCATAATGGTAGGATTTAATTGATGTATCACAAAGAAAATTTGACTAATCAAAAAAATAATAAAGAGTTAGAAAATGGAGTAATTTTTTCTAACTCTTTACGACAATTACATAAATTTAGCAATCGCTTTAGATCCAGCAGTCAATGCTTTTCCAAGTGATTTTATTTTGGTTGCTTCGCTACCTGCTGCCATTTCTGCGGCTTTGGTAGTTTCTTCGCCCAATGTTGCCATTAATGTAACAATTTTGTCCCCTTTTTTGTCCTCGATGGCTTGTTGCAATTTTTTCAAATTACCAGCAATCGATTTCAAATCTTTGTGATCCTCTAGGGTATCAATCCATTTGTTGATAGTGGTTGATAAACCAGTCGCTGATTTTTTTTCAACGTGTGTAGCAATAGTTTCTACCGTTTTGTCCATTTGTTCTGAGTAATTCTTCTCTTTTGTTTCCATTTTTAGAAATTTTATATGATTAATAATGAATTACAAATTTCTTGAAATTATATCTTTTGAGTTTTATATTA
>JAYWEG010000266.1:0-19475 GCA_043779445.1 Bacteroidota bacterium | reverse complement strand
CTGCAAACGGTACAAATCACTTTTTCGGATTGTAATAAAAACGAGTCGCAACCTGAGCAAACTTTCGGAAAAAATAAATTTAAAATGTTTTGAAACATGTAAATGGATAAAATTTTTATAAAAATAAGAAAATCAATCAAATCAAGGTTAGTTTTAATTGACTTTTCTTATTTTTGCAGCATTATGGCAAAACAAGAAGATTTATTTAAGAATGTAGTTTCTCACGCAAAAGAATACGGATTTATTTTTCAATCTAGCGAAATATACGATGGTTTAAGTGCAGTGTATGATTATGCGCAAAACGGAGTAGAGTTAAAGAAAAATATCAGAGAATATTGGTGGAAATCCATGGTGCAAATGCACGAAAACATTGTTGGTATTGACGCAGCAATTTTGATGCATCCCACAACTTGGAAAGCATCTGGTCACGTTGATGCCTTTAACGATCCATTAATTGACAATAAAGACAGCAAAAAAAGATACAGAGCCGACGTTTTAATCGAAGATTATGCCGAAAAACTCAATCAAAAAGCAGAGAAAGAAATAGAAAAAGCAGCAACTCGTTTTGGTGATGCATTTAATCGGGAGGAATTTGTGACCACAAATCCTCGTGTGGTGGAATATTTGTCTCGCAAAAACGAAATTCTGGCTCGAATGGCAAAATCGTTAGGAGATGAAAACCTCGAAGATGTTAAAGCATTAATTGAAGAATTAGAAATTGCTTGCCCAGAAACGGGGTCACGAAACTGGACCGAAGTGAAACAATTCAACCTAATGTTTGGAACAAAATTAGGCGCATCGGCAGAATCGGCCATGGATTTATACTTGCGACCAGAAACGGCTCAAGGAATTTTTGTAAACTTTTTAAACGTTCAAAAATCGGGAAGAATGAAAATTCCATTCGGGATTGCACAAACCGGAAAAGCGTTCAGAAACGAAATCGTAGCAAGACAATTCATTTTTCGAATGCGAGAATTCGAACAAATGGAAATGCAGTTTTTTGTAAAACCAGGAACAGAAATGCAATGGTACGAATACTGGAAAAATGCACGTTTAAACTGGCATTTATCTTTAGGATTAGGAAAAGAAAATTACCGTTTTCATGATCACGAAAAATTAGCACATTATGCCAATGCAGCTGCGGATATTGAGTTTAACTTTCCGTTTGGGTTCAAAGAACTAGAAGGAATACATTCTCGAACCGATTTCGATTTAAAAGCTCACGAACAATTTTCGGGCAAAAAATTACAATATTTTGACACCGAAACTAATTCGAATTACACACCCTATGTTGTAGAAACTTCAGTTGGATTAGACAGAATGTTTTTGTCGGTTTTTTCTAATTCATTGAAAGAGGAAACATTAGAAGATGGTTCAACGAGAACCGTTTTGCAATTACCAAGTGTTTTGGCTCCAACAAAAGCAGCTGTTTTGCCATTAATAAAAAGAGATGGATTGCCAGAAATTGCCAAAAAAATCATCGAAGATTTGAAATGGGACTTCAATGTTGCCTATGATGAAAAAGATGCAGTTGGACGACGTTACAGACGTCAAGATGCACTAGGAACTCCATTTTGTATTACTGTGGATCACCAAACAATCGAAGATCAAACAGTAACTATTCGCCATCGCGATTCGATGAAACAAGATCGAGTAGTGATTTCTGAGTTAAGAAATATTATCGAAAACGAGGTTTCCATGCGACACTGGTTGATAAAATGTTAAAGAAAATATATTATAAAAAAAATGCTTCTCGTGATTGAGAAGCATTTTTTATTTCTATTCCTCACTCAAGGCATTCCAACCTCTCGCTTTCAAAGGAATTTTGGTATCGGCTCGGGTAATTAAATGAATTCCCTCAGATTCTTGTGTCATGTGACCAATGATTGTAAAGTTTGGATTGGCTTTTATCTTCTCGAAATCGTCCATTGCAATTGTAAATAACAATTCATAATCTTCGCCTCCATTTATTGCAACTGTAGTAATATCAATATTGAATTCTTCGCAAGTCGAAATCAATTGCGGATCGAGTGGTAATTTGTCTTCGTATAAATTACAACCTACTTTGGATTGTTTGCAAATGTGCATGATTTCAGACGATAATCCATCAGAAATGTCAATCATCGAAGTTGGTTTTATTTCGAGAGCGTGTAATAAAGTACGAATATCTTTTCGGGCTTCTGGGCGTAATTGTCTTTCGATTAAATAGGTATAAGCATCGAGATCAGGTTGCGAATTTGGGTTGACATTAAAAACTTGTTTTTCACGTTCCAAAACTTGCAAACCCATATAAGCCGCACCAATATCGCCAGTAACGACCAATAAATCGCTTTGTTTAGCACCGTTTCTATACACTAATTCTTGTTCTTCGGCTTGGCCAATTGCCGTAATTGAAATAATTAGTCCTTTTTGAGATGAAGTGGTATCGCCACCAATGACGTCAACATGATACTCATTTGCGGCTGCATTAATACCTGCAAAAAGTTCGTCTAAAGCTTCGAGAGGAAAACGATTAGAAACCGCTACAGAAACTGTAATTTGAGTGGCTTTGGCATTCATGGCACAAATATCCGAAATATTGACAACCACGGCTTTATAACCCAAATGTTTGAGTGGCATGTACGCCAAATCGAAATGTACTCCTTCAATTAATAAATCTGTTGAAATAACTATTTTTTTATCTGCAAAATCAAGAACAGCTGCATCATCGCCTATTCCTTTTAATGTAGATTTTTGGTTAATTTTAAAATTTTTGGTCAAATGTTCTACGAGTCCAAATTCTCCGAGTTGTGCTATACTTGTACGTTGTTGGTTTTTGTCTTTGATCATTTGTATTTGTATTTTTTTGAGATGCAAATGTACAAAGGTTTTTTGCAATGAAATGAATTATTTGATTAATGGTTTTTAAAACATTTCTAAATCAGAACTATAATATTTCCGAAATAAAATAGAATAGTTAGTAAATTCAAATTCACCAGAAATTGAAACAGACAAATCTGAAATATGTTTGTTTATTGTGTTTATTGAATCTTGAAGTGTGTAATTTGTGCTCTTTTTTAGATTCTTTGCTTTCTTGGTATTGGATAGACTTTTCATGATTTATCTTTTTTAAAATTTATTAAAATAATATTAATTTCTAAAATCTATATCCGAAATTTAAATCGCCACGAAAAACAGCGTCTGGTTGAAATTCAGAATTCCCTAAAGTTCGACCAACACCACCCAATAATTCTAAAACAAATCCTGATGAATTTATCCATTTTTTACCCAATGAAAACCCAATTGCGATACTGTTGAATTTTTGCGGAACAATTCCCCTCATTCTATAATTGTCAGATACGTCATTTTTACCAGAGAAATATTTTGCAAAACCTTCAAAAAAGAATCCTTTTGCACCATATTCTTTAGTTTCTTGAAAATAGAATCTTGCGAATGGTGTTAAAGAAAACTCTTCGTTGTAATAATCTTTAGAATTCAGACTAATTAAAATCGAACTTCCAAAACTGAAATCTTTAGAATAAATATATTCGTAAGTTCCTTCGAAAATTGGTCTAGCCAATATTTTTATACTTCCAATTTTAATTTCATGCTTTTTCGTAAAAATCGAGGGTTTGTAGGTTTCTTTAGAAACAGTTGTCGTAATGGGTTTGTCTTTTTCCTGCCCATTCAAAAAAAATGGCACAAAAAGAAGAAATACTAATTTTCTCATAACTTTAGGTTTTAAATTCAAACCAAAATTAGTCGTAACAAAAAAATAAAATGTCCTGATTTATGCAGTCTACATAAATTAGGACAAGTTTGGATAATTTAGGACAAATAAAATCTAGAGATTTTGTTTCTTGAATTCTGATGGAGTTGCGTTTGTGAATTTCTTAAAAGCCATATAAAATGCTGATTTAGAATTGAATCCACATTCAAAACCAATGGCTTCGATGTTGTAACCATCGTATTTTGGCTCTAATAAAAGTGTTTTTGCTTTCTCAATCCGAAATTGATTGATATAATCAGAAAAGTTAAAATTGGAGTGATTATTTATAATACTGGACACTTTTGAGACGCTCATTTTGGTTTCTGAAGCTAAAATTTCGAGGCTAAACATCGAATCTAAATATCGATTGTTGTTTTCAATATGGTTTTGAATTATCAATAATTGATTTTCTTTTGATTCGGTTTCAGTTGGAATTTCAATTTTTGAAATACTAATAATTGTTTCTTTTTTTAAAGCAATATCTTCACGAATTTGAATTCTTTGTGTTAAAATACTATAGTTAAAAAATCCTTGATAGCCGATCCAATATAAAATTATCGAACAACTCAATCGCATGGGATAATAAATATATATTACTGGATTCAAAACCTCGCTAATATTAGAAATAATTGCCGTTAACCACAACAAAATCACTAAACTTCCTAGAGCCATAAATATTTTTAACCAACGAACATTGTCATAACTCAATACATATTGGTACAAATTAGCATAACGAAAAAGCAGTAAAAATGCCTTTGCATATAGAAAAATGGCAAAAATGGCATTTACAATTTCTTCGATCTGAGAGTATTTTGCAACGATAAAATTGTTATTATCATTAAAATAATAGGGAATAAAACCAATCCGAACTACCATTTCTATTAGAAAAAGACCAATAGTGATGGGAACAAATGAATAAATTTTTTGTTCGATTTTGAGATAATGAGTCAAAAACGCATAAAATGAAGGGAAAATCAATAAGTACCATGGGATTAATAATTTTCGGAGATAAAAATTTACCTCAAAAAAACCACTTTCTACCAAGACAATTTGAATGTTGTTTAGGGTTAAAAACAAAACAACCAAAACCAAATAAATCACTGATTTGTGGCGTCCTCGCTTAGATAAACGTGTTGTTAGCACAAACGAAATACCGAGTATAATGCCAGCAATCATGAAGAAATTAAAGATTTGTCGTGCTATTTGTAGATTCATTTATCAAATATAATTTTGGTTCAAATATACTTATAAATGTAAGAATTTGAAACAGCTTTTAAAATCAATTACCCTACTTAGTATTTTTGTTTCAAATTTGTTTCAAATTTTACAATAATCTAATTTGTAAAATAACTTATTCTTAAAAAAGCATTTTAACTCAAGAAATACTATAAGAAAAGTATTTTATTATAAATTTAACATTCAATTATATCTAGTTTGACCTCATGAAAGTGTGTAATTTTAACACAGTTTATCTAAAAAGAATTTATATTTGTAAATTATATTTAAGCAAAAAGATATTTGTGAATAAAACTACTACATTCATAGTAAACGTTTTTGTAATTCTGTTTTTTTTAGTTTCTAAAGCTGAAAAGAAATCCTATGATCCTATAAAAGAAAAAAAACTTTTAGAGTTAATTGTGACAGTTGTCAAAAAAACACATTTTGACCCAGAAAAAATAAATGATGCTTTTTCAGTTGGTGTTTTTAAAACCTATATGAATAGTTTGGACCCAAATAAACGTTTGTTTTTAGTTTCAGATATTAAAGAATTCAAAGAGTTCGAAACAAAAATTGATAATCTTATAAAAGATAAAGATGTTTCTTTTTTTAACATAACCTATTACAAAACCTTGCAAAGAATGCAAGAAGCAAAACTCATTTACACAGAATTGTGTAAAAATCCAATCGATTTTACTGTAGATGAACTTTTTAATACAGATTATAGCAGAAATGGTTTTGCACAAACAAAAGAAGAACTCAAGAATGTTTGGCGATTACAAATTAAGTACGCTGTACTTAAAATCTTAACGGATAAAATTCAAAACGAAGTTACCCAAAGAGAAGAAAATCCAAAATACATTGCTAGAACTTTTCTACAATTAGAAAAAGAATCTAGACTACAAATTTTGAGAACTTTGGATAATTCAGACAATAATCCAGATTTTTTGTATCGAGATCGATTTTTTAATCTTTTTGCAAATGCAATTGTAACACAATTTGATTCTCATAGTTACTATTATGATGCTTCTGAAAAACTTGCTCATGACGCTCTAATTTCTGGAAAAATTGTTACAACGGGTTTAATTTTGAAATTAAAAAACGATAGTTTTGAAGTTTCTGAAATTGTACAAGGTAGTTCTGCCGAAAGAAGTAAAAAAATTAATATAGGAGATATTGTTCAAAAAATAGCTATTGGTAATGGAAAATTAATTTCAATATCAGAGTTAGATATTAATCAAGTCAATAAACTTTTGAATAATGAAATTGGAACATTTTTAAAAATTGTTATCAAAAAAACAAATGGTAGTGTAAAGACGATTCTCCTAAAAATTGATTTAATTGAAATTTATTCTACCACTGTACAATCGAGTATTGTTGAAAAAAACGGTAGGCGATTCGGAATTATAAATTTGCCCACTTTCTACACCGATTTTGATAATGTGAAGTCAAAAGATGCTGCAAAAGATGTTGCTGTGGAAATTGAAAACTTAAAAAGCAGTAATGTCGAAGGTATTGTTTTTGATGTGAGAAACAATGGAGGCGGGGCAGTCAAAACGGCAGTAGAAATCACAGGAATGTTTATTGAAAAAGGTCCTGTAGTTCAAATCAAATCTAACGAAGAAAAAAAAGAGTTGCTTTCTGACACGAATCAAGAAGTAAAATGGAATGGTCCGCTTGTAGTTTTGATTGATAATAATTCTGCCTCAGCGACTGAAATTTTTGCGGCTGCAATTCAAGATTATAGACGTGGAATTATCATGGGAACCAAACAGTCATATGGTAAAGGAACCATGCAAAACACCATAGATTTAGATAAATTTAATCCAAAAGGCGCAATAGGAAACTATGGCTCTTTGAAAACTACTTTCAAAAAATATTATAGAATTAATGGAGGTTCAACTCAATTGAAAGGTATTTCTAGTGACATTTTTTTGCCTCACAAAGATGCTTATTTGAATTTAGGAGAACGAAACGAAGAAAAAACATTGCCTTGGGACGAAATTAAATCTGTTCCATTTACAGCCGTAAACAAAAAAGATTTTTTTGATGATGTAATAAAAAAAAGTATAAAACGAGTAGCAACAAGTGATGGTTTCAAACTTATAGAAGAGTATTCGAAATGGATGGGTTCCAGAAAAGAAAAAAGATTAATCAATTTGAATATTGACAAATTCAAATACGACTTTGATAAAACAGAAGTTGAATTAGTTCGATTTGTACCCACTATCAATTACAAAAATAACTTGAATTTTAATTCAACATTTCAAGATCTTGAAATAGAAAAAAAAGATAAAAATCTTTTAGAAAAAAGAAAAGAGTGGCATATTGAACTTGGGTCTGATATATATATAGAGGAGGCAATAAATGTTTTAAATGATATGAAACCCAATGAAAATTTAATTGCGAAATCAAAATAAAAAAAGCGAACAATTTATAAACTGATCGCTTTTTGATGAAAATTTAATTTCACTTTACTTCAAAAATATTATTCTCTTTTTTCACATCGGCCATTAAACCAGATTCATCAATTGTAATTTTTTTGATACTGCTTTTTGGTTTAGCAATTGTAAAACTAAATGTAGGCTGCGCCCAAGCCCAATCCCTTAAAACCACTCTTGTTTCACTTGAACTTTGTTTTTCGAAATTCATCATGCGAAGTGGAATGTAATAATTTTCTTTTTTTCCATCTACATATTCAATCGTTAAATCTATTGGCATTGGCATTCTTCCAATTCTTTCTAGTGTGATTGTGGAGTTTGTTACTGATTCTGATACAGATTTAATTCCATAATCAATCGTATTTGTCGTTTTTGTCCAATCGGTCAAATACCAATCTAAATTTGCTCCCGAAACTCTTTCGGCTGTTCTTTTGATATCATTTGGGCTTGGGTGTTTGAATTTAAAATCATTAAAATATTTTTTCAAGGTTTTATCTAAATTTTCTTTCCCGATTAGATATCCAAGTTGTGCTAAAAAAACATCGCCTTTGCTATAGGAAGTAATACTATAAGTTCTATTATCATCATAGCGATCAGAATGGGTGGTTTGTGGCTGTTCTTTTCCTGAATTTACCATAAAATAATATCCTTTATAGGCATCTTCATGCGGATTTTCTACTTTTTTATCTGAAATTTCATTGAGTCCTAAATCCTCTAAATAGGAAGTAAAGCCTTCGTCCATCCAACCATATTTACTTTCGTTAGACGCCAAAACATGCTGAAACCAAGAATGAGCCATTTCGTGTGCAATAACTCCTTGCAGGCCATCAAAATTTCCCTCTCCAAGAATCAAAGTGCACATGGCATATTCCATTCCGCCATCGCCACCCTGAATTACAGAATATTGGTCATATGGATATTTGCCAATGGTTTTATTGTAAAATTGCATCAATTGAACAGTTCTTGGCTCCACTTTTTTCCAATTATCTATGATTTTTGGATTATTTTTATATAAAAAATGCAAAGTCGTTCCGTTTGGAACTTGAACCACATCATGTAGATAATTTTTATCCGCTGCCCAAGTAAAATCGTGAACATTTGGTGCAACAAAATGCCAGGTTAACTGTTTTTTTGAATCTTTTTTAACTACATTACCTTTATCTTCATAGCCAAATCCAATGTCGTTTTTGTTTTGTAAATAACCAGATCCACCGAGGATATAATCTTTATCGATAGTAATATTTACATCGAAATTTCCCCAAACTCCATGGAATTCTCGGGCAATATATGGATCTGCATGCCAGCCTTCGAAATCGAATTCGGCAATTTTTGGATACCATTGTGACATTGAAAGTTCTACACCCTCTTTGTTATTTCTGCCCGAACGGCGAACTTGAACTGGAACTTGACCTTCAAAATCTAATGTGAAAATAGTTTTTGAATTTGGTAAAAGTGGTTTAGCAAGTGTAACTTCTAGAATTGTTTCTAAATATTTTGTTTTTGCTTCAACACCATCTTGCTTAAAATTCGAAACTTTTAGATAACCAATTTCGCTTGGTGTCAAAAGTTTAATTCGACTTTCGAAAACTGTTTTTTCTCCAACTTTTGTCGCATTGACCATTCTTCGATCTGGATCAGAAATAGCTTGTAAACGAGCATCCATCTCGGAATTTGGCTGAAAGGCATTATTATATAGATGATAGAAAACTTTTCGCAAAGTATCTGATGAATTGTTAGTGTAAATTAATGATTGTTTCCCACTATATTGATAGTTTTTTAAATCCATCGAAACATCCATTTTGTAGTCTACTTTTTGTTGCCAATAGTCCTTTTGAGCAAAAAGGTTACTAATCGATATCAACGCTAAACTAATTATAATTATTTTTTTCATGATTTTTATTTTATAAAAAAACGGAAGGTCAATCTGAACTTCCGTTTATAAATTAAATAGTAAATTTTATTTTTTAGACATTTTTTCTGCCATAATCAGAGCATTATAAGCATTTACAATTCTACCTGAAACTGAAAGTTCTGAAAATTTACGAATATCTTTAGGATCTCCACCAACAACAACATCATTATTGATTTGAGTTCCAGAATCCATTAGAATGTGTTTTACTTGAACGGCCGTCAATTTTGGATAATACGAACGAATCAAGGCGGCTACACCAGCAACATTTGGCGAGGCCATTGACGTTCCTTGCAAATATTCATAGGTATTGTTTGGAGTTGAAGCATATATTTTAACTCCTGGAGCAAATACATCTACATTTATTTTTCCGTAATTTGAGAAGTTTGCAACAATCTTTGAACCCATTTCGAAATTTAATGCACCAATGGTAATCAAATTATCTGAAAACTCTGTTTTTTTATCATCAGAATCATTTGGAAAATTATTTTCTACATCAATATCTTTAGAATCATTTCCTGCGGCATGAACTATTAAAACATCTTTACTAGCAGCATATTTTATGGCATCATAAACCCATTGTTTGTGAGGAGAATAATCTTTACCAAAACTTCCGTTGATTACTTTAGCGCCATTGTCGACTGCATAACGAATTCCTAGTGCAATATCTTTATCGTACTCATCACCATCTGGAACAGCGCGTACAACAAGGATTTCTACATTATTTGCAATGCCATCGCCCCCTTTGTTATTATTCCGAACTTGAGCAACAATTCCTGCAACGTGAGTTCCGTGTTTGATCCCTTCTTTCGATGCCTCTGGACCCATTACTTTTGAATCTCCATATTTCACATCTGTTAAATCATCTGGATTATCTCCGACAACGGCTCTGTAATTCTTTTTTAAACCTTCGCCACTCAACAATTCGTTAGCACCATCTAATTGCTTTTTAATTTCTTTTTTTAATTCAGGAATTGACAATCCAAAACCCAGCATACGTTGAACAATAGTTTTACTTTTGATAATATCGGGATCTTTAGAATCAATTGCATTAACTTCATCAGCAGTGTAAATGGGTTTGCCCAAATGTTTGGCAATTACAGCATCGGCTGCAGTAACTCCTGTTACCATTTGCTCCATTCTGCCTTTATTTTGAGTTGCTTGTTCTATTTTTTTATCATATTGAGATTTTGCAACAGCATAGGTAGTTTCGTCAACAAGGCTTTTGTTTTTAACTATTCTCTCATATTCGAGATTTTCTTTGGTGATTTTTCCTAAAAAATTCCAGCCATGCACATCATCTACATAACCGTTTTTATCATCATCAATTCCATTTCCAGCAATTTCTTTTTTGTTTGTCCAAATAACAGATTTTAGATCTTCGTGCTCAATATCAACACCAGAATCTACAATTCCGACAATTACTTTAACCCCTTTTTTATTTTTCAGAATTTCCTTATATGCTTTATCAACACTCATTCCTGGAACAGTATCTTTTGTGAAATCCAAATGACTCCAACGTTTTAAATCTGCTTCTTTCATTGCAGTTACCTTCGTAGGAGTTTTGTTAATATTTGCAGGATTTGTGGCAATTATTGGAGTTTGAGCCTTGCAACTAGTTATGGACATCCCTAAAAAGGTTAGAATATAGACTGAATTATTTAATTTCATTATTTCTTTTTTTAAATTTTGCACTAAAATACTTTTTTTGATTGATTTGAAATATAAATTAACTTTATTTTAGTACGTCATCACAAGAAAAAATTTCTTTTAGTCGAATTCCTTTTTCCGTTTGTTCAACAGTTATTATCTCATTATGAGCATCGTGTTCTAAAAATAAGTAGTAATTGTTTTCTACTGCAGCATTCAAAAATTTTGATTTTTCTGGCATTGTTAGCAGCGGGCGTGTATCATAACCCATTACATATGGCAAGGGCAAATGTCCTGCGGTTGGAATTAAATCGGCACAAAAAACAATGGTTTTGTTTTGGTACTGAATATGAGGAATCATCATTTTTTCGGTATGTCCATCAACATAAAAAATTCCAAAATTCATTTCCGATGAAAAGCCAAAATCTTCATCAGGTTTTAAAATAAAATGGAGTTGCCCAGATTCTTGAATTGGTAAAATATTTTCGGATAAAAAAGATGCTTTTTCTCTTGGATTTGGATTAATTGCCCATTCCCAATGGTTTTGATTTGTCCAGAATTTTGCATTTTTGAATGCTGGCTCGTAACCCGTTTTGTCATTATTCCATTGCACAGAACCGCCACAATGATCAAAATGCAAATGTGTCATAAAAACATCGGTAATATCCTCTCTAGAAAAACCATATTTTGATAAAGATTTGTCTAAAGAATGCGTTCCCCAAAGGGAATAATAGCCAAAAAACTTTTCGGATTGTTTGTTTCCCATCCCAGTGTCTATAAGGATTAATCGGTTTCCATCCTCAATTAAAAGGCAACGGGCAGCTATGTCAATGAGGTTATTTCCGTCGGCAGGATTGGTTTTATTCCAAATGGTTTTCGGAACGACGCCAAACATAGCCCCGCCATCGAGTTTAAAATTTCCAGTTTCTATTGCGTAAAGTTTCATTTTTTTGTTTTTATACAAATTTAGAAAATCAAATCGCTTTTAAATCATTAAATCAATTTTTTCTATTGAATCATTGTCTATAAAAATGTTAATATTTATTTTAAAAAACTTTAAATGTTGTATATTTGCTTCTTATTTAGAAAAATTCAAAATAACATGATTAAAGTATCCGAATCAGCTAGTAAAAAAATTGTCGATATGATGAAAGATGATGGTTTTGATGTATCGCAAGATTACGTTCGTGTTGGCGTAAAATCTGGCGGTTGCTCTGGATTGTCCTATGATTTGACTTTTGACAAAAACATTGGAGAAAATGACAAAGTTTTCGAAGATAACAATGTGAAAATCGCTGTCGAAAAAAAATCTTTCCTCTATCTCGCAGGAACAATCCTAGAATTTTCGGGCGGATTAAACGGAAAAGGATTTGTTTTTAATAACCCAAATGCTAGCAGAACTTGTGGTTGTGGCGAGAGTTTCTCTCTCTAGTCAAACGTAGAAAGTCATAAAGTCGAAAGACTCAAGATGACTTTAGGACATTAGACTTTCAAACTTTAAGACCAAAATAAATGTCAAAATATACCGAAGACGACCTAAAAATCGAACTTGAAACCAAAGAATACGAATACGGATTTTATACCGATATAGAATCTGAAACATTTCCTGTTGGATTAAACGAAGAGATTGTTCGAGCTATTTCAAAGAAAAAAGACGAACCACAATGGATGACCGATTGGCGTATCGAGGCTTTTCGTGCTTGGGAATTGATGACTGAGCCAGAATGGGCAAATGTGCATTACGAAAAACCCGATTTTCAAGCAATCGCTTATTATTCTGCACCAAAATCTATCGATCCAAACAAAACGCTAGACGATGTTGATCCAGAATTGCTAGAAATGTACAAAAAACTAGGAATTAATGTCGATGAACAAAAGATGATGAACAATATTGCCATGGATATTGTGGTCGATTCGGTATCAGTTGCAACAACTTTCAAGAAAACATTAAACGAAAAAGGCATTATTTTCTGTTCAATATCCGAAGCGATTCGTGAACATCCAGAATTAGTTCGTAAATATTTAGGAACCGTAATACCGCAAAAAGATAATTTTTATGCAGCATTAAACTCGGCAGTTTTTTCTGATGGTAGTTTTTGCTATATCCCAAAAGGCGTTCGTTGTCCAATGGAATTATCGACCTATTTCCGAATCAACCAAGCAGGAACTGGTCAGTTTGAGCGCACACTTCTCATCGCAGATGAAGGAAGTTATGTTTCGTATCTTGAAGGTTGCACCGCACCAAGTCGTGACGAAAATCAATTGCACGCCGCTTGTGTAGAACTCATCGCTTTAGACGATGCCG
This sequence comes from Bacteroidota bacterium, assembly GCA_043779445.1. Lineage (GTDB taxonomy): Bacteria > Bacteroidota > Bacteroidia > Flavobacteriales > Flavobacteriaceae > Flavobacterium. The sequence continues at coordinate 6,204 of JAYWEG010000266.1, read as the reverse complement.
AGATAAAATATTCTACCGTACAAAACTGGTATCCAGGAAATGCAGCAGGAAAAGGTGGTGTTTTCAACTTCGTTACCAAACGTGGAATCTGCGAGAAAAACGCTAAAATTTCGTGGACACAAGTCGAAACTGGAAGTGCAATTACTTGGAAATATCCGTCGGTAATTTTGAAAGGTAATAATTCTGTTGGCGAGTTTTATTCGATAGCAGTTACCAATAATTATCAACAAGCCGATACCGGAACTAAAATGATTCATTTGGGAAAAAACACCAAATCTACCATTATTTCCAAAGGAATTTCGGCAGGAAAATCACAAAATAGTTATCGTGGTTTGGTTCGAATTGGTGCCAACGCGGATAATGCAAGAAATTTTTCGCAATGCGACAGTTTGTTAATGGGTAATAATTGTGGCGCACATACTTTTCCGTATATCGAAAGTAAAAATCCATCGGCCAAAATTGAACATGAAGCCACGACGAGCAAAATTGGCGAAGATCAAGTTTTTTATTGCAACCAACGTGGCATTCCGACCGAAAAAGCAATTGCATTGATCGTAAATGGTTTTAGCAAAGATGTTTTGAACAAATTACCAATGGAATTTGCTGTTGAGGCACAGAAATTATTAGAAATTTCCTTAGAAGGATCAGTAGGATAATATAAATTTTAAAAATTATGGATGTAGTTTTAAAAAATGTTAAGAAAAAAGATTTTCCAGTGTTGAAATCATTAGCAAAATCGCTGGGATTTGAAATTGAAAAAGAAGAAAAACCATACAATTCAGAATTTGTAAAAGAAATTTTGGAGGCGCGCAATGATATGAGACAGGGAAAGGGAATAACAATGACTATGGAAGAGATTGATAAATTATGGAAATAATATTTTCTAACAAAGCCAAAAAAGATTTAGAGTTTTGGTCAAAATCGGGTAACAAAACAATTCTTAAAAAGATTTCTGAATTAATTAAAGCTATACGGATAAATCCATACGAAGGAATTTGAAAACCTGAACAATTAAAACATAATCTTTCAGGAGTTTGGTCAAGAAGAATAAATCAAGAACATAGATTGGTTTATGAAATAGTTAACGAAAATACAATTGAAATATTGAATATTATTTCATTAAAAGGACATTACGAATAAATAAAAATAAATGTTACAAATAAAAAACCTTCACGCCACAATTGGTGATAAAGAAATCCTAAAAGGAATAAATCTCGAAATAAAAGCAGGAGAAATTCATGCTATAATGGGACCAAATGGTGCAGGAAAATCAACGCTTGCCTCTATAATTGCTGGAAACGAAAATTATGAAGTAACTTCTGGAGAAATTTTGCTCGAAGGCGAAGATATTTCGGAGTTAGCACCAGAAGAACGCGCTCACAAAGGCGTTTTCTTGTCGTTTCAATATCCTGTCGAAATTCCAGGAGTATCAGTAACGAATTTTATGCGAGCTTCCATCAACGAAAGTCGAAAAGCACTAGGCAAAGACGATATGCCTGCTGCTGAAATGCTTAAATTAATTCGTGAAAAATCAGAATTACTAGAAATCGATCGTAAGTTTTTATCTCGGTCGTTAAACGAAGGATTTTCGGGCGGCGAGAAAAAACGAAATGAAATTTTCCAAATGGCGATGCTTGAACCAAAAATTGCAATTCTTGACGAAACCGACTCTGGACTAGATATAGATGCTTTGCGAATTGTTGCAAACGGTGTCAATAAACTAAAAAACAAAGAAAATGCCGTATTAGTAATCACACATTATCAACGATTGCTAGATTATATTATTCCAGATTTTGTTCATGTTTTAATGGACGGAAAAATAGTAAAATCGGGCGGAAAAGAACTTGCCTACGAACTGGAAGAAAAAGGATACGATTGGATTAAAGAATTAGTCTAAAGTCATTAAGTTAAAAGTCATTTAGCCGACTTTCGACATTACGACTTTCGACATTACGACTTAAATAATGTTAAAAGAAAAATTACTATCGTCATTTATGGCCTTCGAAGAAAAAATTGATGTTCATTCAGAGCTTCACGATGTTCGAACCCATGCTATAAAAAACTTTGAAACCAAAGGTTTTCCGACCAAAAAAGAGGAAGCCTGGAAATATACTTCATTAAATTCAATCTTAAAAAATGATTTTTCTGTTTTTCCAAAAAACGAGTCATCTGTTGAATTTTCGGAAGTTAAAAAATATTTTTTGCACGAAATCGATACTTACAAAGTTGTTTTTATTGATGGTGTTTTCAATTCGTTTTTATCATCGACAACGCACGACGGATTAGATATTTGCTTGATGTCATCAGCATTTACAAAACCAAAATACAAAATGGTAATTGATACCTATTTTAATCAAATCGCCAACAAAGACGAAAGTTTAACTTCACTAAATACCGCTTTTGCAAATGAAGGTGCCTACATTCACGTTCCTAAAAGTCGTGTTGTTGATAAACCCATCGAGATTATGTATTTCTCGACTGGATCGGAAGCGGCACTTTTAGTGCAACCTCGAAATTTGATTGTAGTTGGCGAAAATGCTCATATTCAAATCATTGAAAGACATCAAAGTCTCAACGAAAATGCTACGTTAACCAATTCGGTAACCGAAATATTTGCTCAAAAACGTGCTATTGTAGACTATTATAAAATTCAAAATGATAATTTGGAAGCTAATTTAATTGATAACACCTATGTGTCTCAAAAACAAGAAAGTACGGTTTCTATAAACACATTTTCATTTGGTGGAAATTTAACTAGAAACAACCTTAACTTTTATCATTTTGGCGAACATATTGTGAGTTATCTAAATGGAATTACCATCATTGGCGAATCGCAACACGTTGATCACTATACACTTGTGCAACATAAAACACCAAATTGCGAAAGTCATCAAGATTATAAAGGAATTTTTACAGATAAAGCAATCGGAGTTTTTAACGGAAAAATTTTTGTAGAAAAAGAAGCCCAAAAAACCAATGCTTTTCAAAAAAGTAATAATATTTTATTGAGCGACAAAGCCACAATAAACGCGAAACCACAACTCGAAATATTTGCAGACGATGTAAAATGCTCACATGGTTGCACGATTGGGCAACTCGACGAAACCGCAATGTTTTATATGCAAAGTCGCGGCATTCCTAAAAGAGAAGCCAAAGCATTATTGATGTATGCTTTTTCAAATGCTGTAATCGAAAGTATCAAAATTCCTGAATTGAAGCAACGAATCACCAAGATTATTGCAACTAAATTGGGAGTTAAGATTGGTTTTGAATTATAAATTAGTTGATTCACAAATTAATTTTTCTTGATAAAAACATTTTATAGTAACGGTAAATTACTTATTACAGCAGAATATTTAGTTCTTGATGGAGCAACTGCGTTGGCTTTACCTACAAAATTTGGTCAAAATCTAATCGTTGAATCAGGAGCTAACTATAAAATTGTTTGGAAAAGTTTTGATGTTGATGGAAGTATTTGGTTTGATGAAATAATTTACTTTCAAGAAATTTCTAACAAAACATTGTCTGATACAAATCCTAAAAAAAATACCTTAATAGAAATTTTACATCAGGGTTTTTTGCAAAATCCAAATATTATTTCGAATTCTAATGGTTATAGAGTTTCGACTCACTTGACTTTCCCAAAATCTTGGGGTTTAGGAACCTCATCAACACTAATAAACAATATTGCTCAATGGTTTGAAATTGATGCCTTTGAATTACTAAAAAATAGTTTTGGAGGAAGTGGATATGATTTAGCTTGTGCCCAAAAAAACGTTCCAATTTTATATTATTTAGAAAATGAAAAACCAGTTGTAAAAGAGGTAAGTTTTAATCCAAAATTTAAAAAAAATATTTATTTTCTTTATTTGAATCAAAAGCAAAACAGCAAATCTGCAATAGAAAATTACCGAAGTAAAAAGTATGATTTAAAAAACATTATACCCCTAATAAACGGTTTAACTACTGAAATTTTAGAATCAAATAATGTTTCAGATTTCTCTTTAGCAATCCAAAATCATGAAACTTTTTTAAGTACTATTTTAGAAATCCCAAAAGTAAAAGATATTTTTTTTTCTGATTTTAATGGAGAAATCAAAAGCCTTGGGGCTTGGGGTGGAGATTTTGTAATGGTAATTTCCAAAGAAAATCCCACTCAATATTTCAAAGAAAAAGGTTTTGAAACAATTTTAGAATATTCAGAAATGATATTGAATTCATAGAAATTTATTTAAGTAACAAATTAATACAAATTTCGTGCAACTCTATATGTGTTTGCATGAGCTTCGATAATTGTTTTAATTTCTGGGGAATAGCCGCCACCCATACTCACTTGTATAGGAATTTCAAGTTGTCGGCACAAAGTTAATACAATTTCATCTCTTTTTTTACAGCCTTCGAGAGTGCAATTTAATTTTCCTAATTTGTCTGTTCCCAGAATATCGACTCCAGACAAATAAAAAATAAAATCGGGTTTTTGTTGGTTGATTAATTTTGGTAACGTGTCGTTGAGAATGGATAAAAAACGAGTATTATTAGTTCCATCTTCAAGAGCTAAATCTAAATCCGAAATTTCTTTTTTAAACGGGTAATTGTTTTTTCCGTGCATCGAAAAAGTAAAGACTTTATCATTTTTAGAAAAAATTTCTGCCGTTCCGTTTCCTTGGTGGACATCTAGATCAACAATTAAAATTTTCTTTGCTAATTTTTTATCTAAAAGATATTGTGCTCCAATCGCTTGATCATTTAACATGCAAAATGCTTCTCCACGATTCGAAAAAGCATGATGAGTACCACCAGCAATATTAAATGCAATTCCATATTGCAAAGCCATTTCTGCACCCAATATTGTTCCTTGAGCAATTCGAAGTTCTCGTTCGATTAATATTTCTGAAAGCGGAAACCCTATTTTTCTAGCAACTTTAGAATCTAATTTCAAATTCAACAAATCATTTACATATTGTTTTTCGTGAACGGCTAACATCTGTTTTAAATCGCAAATTTCGGGTTCAAAAAAATCAGATTCGTTGCACGTTCCTTCATATAATAATTGTTTAGGGAGTAATTCATATTTGAGCATTGGAAAACGATGTCCGTCTGGTAATGGATGTTTGTAAATAGGGTGAAATGCTATTGGTAGCACTATTCGTTCATTAAATTTTGAAACAAATCAATAAATTGTCCCAAATGAAATCCGTCCATTAAGCCATGATGCACATGTACTGACATAGACATTTTTTGAATTCCTTTTTCGTTTTGAATTAGTTTTCCAAAAGAAATTTTCGGGCAACTATCTTCCAAAGAAAAATTTCTTGCGTGAGACAGCGCCGTAAAGTTTATAAACGGAATTGCAGAAAAATAAATTAAATTATCATCCGAAAATTCTCTTGTAAAAAGACCAGAAGTATTTTTTACTCTTTCGATTTCTTTCAATGCGTTTTCAGAAAAAACATCAAAATCGGCATCGAATTTAATCAAAGAAAAACCAAAAGAATTATCTAATCTACTAATGGTTGCCGAAGCATTTATCGTGTCGTAAACATATATGTCATTCTGCGAAATTCTATATCTAAAAGCATTGATTTGATTCACAGCAATTAATGTTTTATGCAAATAAATCAGAAAAAATGAAGTTTCATTTTCCTTTGTTTTTTGATATGCTTTCGAACAATCGACATCTACAGTAACACCAAAAAAAGGTTCTTCGAATTTTCTGAAAAATTCAAAATGTTCTTTACGAGACCAATTTTCGAGATTTAGTTTGCTTTTCATTTTTTATAGAATAGTCACTATTTCTGAAATATTTTTGAATTCAAAAAAATTGTTATGTTCTACTTTATGATCAATTTTTTCGTGTTCCCAAGTAGTGTGAAATGGAATATGAACTGCAAAACTTCCAATCGCTAAAACTGGCAAAACATCAGATTTCAAGGAATTTCCGATCATCATAAATTCCGAAGGCTCAATTTCTAAACGTTTCAATAGTTTTTCGTAATTGATCTCTTGTTTATCCGCCATGACTTCGATATGGTGAAAATAATGTCCCAAACCCGATCGATGTAATTTGCTTTGTTGATCTTTTAGATCACCTTTTGTGGCAACAACTAATTTGTATTTACCTTTTAGAGCCTGCAATGTCGACTCAACTCCGTCTAATAATTCAATTGGTTTTTGAAGCAATTCTTTTCCATATTCTATGATTTT
>JAYWEG010000265.1:0-3071 GCA_043779445.1 Bacteroidota bacterium | reverse complement strand
TTCAAAGATAGTTGAATTTCCAACATTATCAGAAACTATAACTTTTAGTGTATTATCGCCTTCAATTGCAATATTATCATCGAAATAATGAGTTAATTTTTTGTTTTTCGATTCATTTTCTAATAAAATCCATTGGTTGTTTAAAAAACCGTTGTAAGTTTTTATTCCAGAGAAATCATCGCTAATTTTCAATTGAAAATATTTTTTCTCGTAAGGCAACTTCTCTACAATGCTATCCATCATTACAATTTTTGGCGAAACCGAATCCTTAGCAAGAACAAATTTTCCAAGTTCTTTAGTTTTTGAGGTAAAGACAAAACCTTTTCTGTTTGTATACACATAGGATTGTTTTTTACCTTCAATTTTAGCCAAAAACATTTGTTTCAATTCGGGCTCAGTATGTAACGAATCTTTTATGGTTATCGTATAATTCGAATGAACAGGAATTTTATCATTTTTGACCATAAATCCATTTTTTGAAGATTCGCAATCCATATAAAAATCTTCGTAGAATGAACCCGCAGGAAAAAAAACTTCTACATTGTCCTTATTATATATAAAATCTGATTTTGATTTTACAAAATAATTTGTTTTGAATGGTTTAGGAATGTTTTTTGAACCAAGATTAGAATATTCCACCGGAATTGTTATGGATGTTTTGTTGTTTTCGAAATCCGAAATTTCGATTCGATAGATTTCAGAAATATTTGGATTGTTCATAGAAATAATTCCGTTTTTTTCTCCAGGTTTAATGATGCTTAATGGGAATGGATTTTTCATAAACAACTTTTGAACTCGTTGATCCATAGTTTGATATCGCCCATAATCAATGAAAGCGTTGATATATCTCAACTCTTCGAAGGCTAAAATATCAAATTGATAACTATAAACGGATTTTCCGTTATTGAATAGTTCCACTTTATAAATTCCATATTTTGTATACGAATTATCAAACATATCATATACATTAATTCCAAAACCGAAACTACCCGAAAGTTTTAGTTTTTCTGAAAGGTAATTTCCATAGGATTGTAAGGTTAAATTCAAGGAAACAGGAGAACTATTTTCGTTCACTACAGATTTATCATCTATTGGGTAAGCAAACAATCCTGTTATTGACGGTTTTTTAGTATCTTTTATGTATTTATTAAACCCAAAAAGCATTGGATTCAAGATTTTTTCTGAAGCCGTTTCTCGAAATTCAAAATGCAAATGCGGACCGCCAGAACCACCAGTGTTTCCAGAAAACCCAATTTGTTGCCCTTTTGTAACCACTAATTCGTTTGGTTTTGGAAACATTTCAACTTCATAGGCTTTTTCTTTATATTGAAAATCTTTAATGTATTTTTGAATCTCGCCATTGCCACTTTGCAAATGTCCATATACCGAGGTAAAACCATTTGGATGAGTGATATATATTACTTTTCCGTAACCCACTAACGAAATTTTTATTCTAGAAATGTAACCCTCAGCGACAGCAAAAACTGATAATCCTTCTATTTGTTGAGTTCTTATGTCGAATCCAGAATGAAAATGGTTGTTTCGAAGTTCGCCGAAACAACCAGATAATTCTATCGGAATGTCGAGTGGAGAGCGAAAATAATCTTTCGGATATGGAGTTTGAGCCACTATTGCAGATACAAAAAGCAAGAAATATGAGAGAAATTTCATGAAATAAAACATTTTTGCTAATGTAAATAAAAAAGATATTTCTAACCTACAAATAGTAGTAAAATATGTAAAATATCAATTTAAAAGGTTTTTTTTTAAATTTTTTAAAGAAAATTCTATGCTATTTCAATCATAATATTAACTTTGTAAAAAAGAAATGAATTCTAATTTAGATGAGTGAAATTGTTGAAATTGTTGATTCTATTGAAACCAAATTAAAGAAACTTTTTAGTAAAATAGAAAGTTTGGAGCAATCCAATCGAAATTTGAGAATAGAATTAAATGATTTGTCAACAAAAATTGATACAAAATCTAAAGAAATTGTAGGCCAAAAATCAATTATCGAAAGCCTCAAAATCACGAATTCACTCTTGGGCAGTGACGAAAATAAACGAGAAACAAAATTAAAAATAAATTCATTAATTAGAGAAATAGATTATTGCATTGCACAACTTTCGGACTAAAATAAAATGAACGAACCGTTAAAAATCAAAATTTCAATCGCAGATCGTGTATATCCGCTCACCGTAAATCCATCACAAGAAGAAGGAATGCGAAGTGCATCGAAAAAAATTGAAAACATGATCAAACAATTCGAAGAAAATTATGCCGTTCGAGACAAACAAGACGTTTTAGCCATGTGTGCATTGCAATTTGCATCTCAGTTGGAACAAAAAAAACTAGATATTAGTTATGATGATTCGGCTACGGTACATAAATTAAAAGAAATTAATGCTATTTTGAATACATATCTCGATAAATAATACGTTATTTACATAAAATTATGATTACTGCCTACGTTAGATCTTAATTTGATAAACTCAACACTAACAAATTAGAATGAGCGAATCTTCGTTACTATAACAAGCCCATGTAGTTGGGAAGTTTGAACATCGAGTTAGCCCAAAACTTGTCATCCCGAGTTTATACGATTTATCTAATGTAGGTTTTTTTATACCTAAACTTTAAAACAAAAATGGACAGTACATTATTAATAATTATTGCAGCAATTGTGGGAATTGCAGGAGGTTTTTTTATTTCGAAAATGATAGAAAAAAACAACGTTTCGGGCATAGTGAACAATGCGAAAACTGAAGCAGCATCGATTCTAAAAGATGCAAATTTTGAAGCAGAAAACACCAAGAAAGACAAAATACTTCAGGCAAAAGAGAAATTTATTGAATTGAAATCAGAGCACGAAAAAGTAATTTTAGATCGTGAAAAAAGATTAGCCGAGGTAGAAAAAAGAATTCGTGATAAAGAATCGATTGTTTCTAACGAATTATCAAAAGCAAAAAAAGTAAACGAAGATTTCGAAGCAAAAACGCATGAATATACATCAAAAATTGAGCTTCTAGACCGAAAAAGCTCCGAAGTTGATAAAATGCATAAAAGCCAAG
>JAYWEG010000264.1:0-7606 GCA_043779445.1 Bacteroidota bacterium | reverse complement strand
TTTTGTGTCTCAGATTATTCCAAATCACATTGAATTGTGTCAAAAAGTCAATCAAGTTTTACTAATGGCTTACTATTTACTAAACATTGGTTACTGTGCAATGACTTTAATTCAGTGGAAAACAATTGAAACAATTCCAGAAATTATTGGTATAATCTCGTCAAAAACAGCAATAATTGTACTCATGGTCTCGGTTTTGCATTACCTAAATATCTTTATTATAACCAAGTACATTCAAAAATTAGTTCACTAATATCTAAACATTTTTAAAATGGAAACTTCAAAAATTCTTATTGGTTACGCAATTTATTTACCAATTGTATTGTTTTTAACTTTTTATGTCTCAAGAACTTTGTTCAAAAACGGAAAAATTTACATGCTAGATATTTTCAAAGGTCGAGAAGAAATTGCTGAAGCAACTAACAAATTATTCGAAACAGGATTTTATTTATTAAATTTAGGATTTGCATTAATGATTTTACAACTAGGCTTATATAAAGATACTTACCAATCTTTAATAGAAGCAATGAGTTACAAAATTGGAGGATTTTCTATATATTTAGGCATCATGCTTTTCGTAAATTTATATTTCTTTTTTAGAGGAAAAAGAAAAGCAAATGAAAATCGAAAAGAAGAATTTGTTTATAAAGTTTAAATCAAATAATTCAAAATGACACGAACTCTTGAAAACCAAACACTACTTTATGACGCAGATTGCCCATTGTGTCGCGTCTATACTAAAGGATTTATTGACGCTGGAATGTTAGACGAAAACGGCAAAAAACCATACTTTCAATTGTCTATAGAAGAACAAAATTTTGTTGATGTAAAACGGGCATCAAACCAAATCGCATTGGTCGACAATGTCAATAAAACTGTAATTTATGGTATCGACAGTTTACTAAAAGTCATTGGTTTTTCTTTTCCATGGATGGAAAAAGTTGGCAATTGGAAACCAGTTAAATTCTGCTTAAAAAAGTTGTATAATTTCATTTCCTACAACAGAAAAGTCATTATTCCAAGCCGCATTAATCGAGAAATCAAGTTGCAATGTGTTCCAGATTTCAGTTACAAATATCGAATTTTTTATATCCTTTTTGCCACGATAATAACTACTTTTAGTTTGTTCTATTTTTCTGAAATACTTTCTAGTTTACCCAAAACCAACATTGCTAGAGAATTGATTTTAGCCGTTGGACAAATGGTTTTTCAAAGCATATTCCTTTTTAAACAAAAAAGAGAAACAATCGTTAATTATCTTGGTATTTTAATGACAGTTTCATTAATGGGATCAATAATTTTAATACCAATTATAGTAGCCAACCTCTTTATTGCTATACCAGAATTCGTTATCATAGGTTGGTTTGGCATAACTGTTTTGCTAATGTTTTTAGAACATGCTCGAAGAATAAAAATCCTGGATTTACCATATTATTTATCAATTACTTGGGTAATTTATAGAATTATTGCCTTAGTCTTTATTTTAAACTTATTATAATGAAAAAACTAATTATCGCTGCTGGAACTGGATTTTTAGGTCAAGTTTTAATCCATTATTTCAAAGATACATTTGAAGAAATTGTAGTTTTGACCAGAGGGAAATCTGACATGAGCCGCAGCGAACAGGCGGAGCAAATGAAAAACAATATCAAATATGTGCCATGGAATGCCAAAACATTAACTGGCTGGGAAACCGAACTCGAGAATGCGGATGTACTCATTAATCTCGCTGGAAAATCTGTCGATTGTCGCTACACACTACAAAATAAAAAAGAAATCCTCGATTCTAGAATTGACAGCACCGCCATTCTCAACGAAGCCGTTTTAGGTTGCAAAAATGCACCTAAACATTGGCTAAACTCATCAACCTCTACTATTTATCGCTTCTCATTAGACAAACAAATGGACGAAACGACTGGAGAAATTGGCGATGATTTCTCTATGAATGTAGCCAAAATTTGGGAAAAAACCTTCTTTGAAGTCGAAACGCGTCGAACATTAAAAACAGCATTGCGAACATCAATAGTTTTGGGCAAAAAAGGAGGTGCCTTTGTTCCTCTAAAAACACTAGCTAAAATAGGTTTTGGAGGCAAACAAGGCAATGGCAATCAGTTTATCAGTTGGATACACGAAAAAGATTTTGCACGAGCGATTGCATTTATTATCGAAGAAAAAATGACTGGAATAGTCAATCTTGTCTCTCCAAAACCAATTACTAATCGTGATTTCATGGCAACTTTACGACAAACAATCAAAATGCCAATAGGCGTACCCATTCCAGAATTTTTATTAAAAATGGGAGCCAAAATAATCAAAACCGAAACCGAACTTGTGCTAAAAAGTCGCAACGTAATTCCAAAACGATTACAAGAAAACGGATTTCGATTTGAGTATGATACACTAGAAAAAACAATTCAAAATTTGATATAAATTGACATCAATAAATCTCATAACCATAGTAAATGCGCCTATTCAAAAAGTTTTTGATGTTAATCGAGATATCGATATTCATCAGAATTCGGCATCTGGAACCAACGAAAAAGCAATTGCTGGAGTAACATCTGGATTGATAAATCACAATGAAACTGTAACTTGGAGAGGCAAACATTTTGGCTTTTATTTAACTCATAAAAGCCGAATAACTGCCATGAATTTCTATAATTATTTCGTTGATGAAATGGAAGAAGGTCTTTTTAAATCGTTCAAACACGAACATTTTTTCGAAGAAAAAAACAGAATTACAACCATGGCCGACAAGTTGTGTTACGAAACTCCGTTTTGGATTTTCGGACAATTATTCGACTATTTATTCTTGAAAAAACATTTGACGAATTTTTTATTGGAAAGAAATCGGATATTAAAAGAAATTTCAGAAAAAAAATAAAAACCACCAAACAATAGGCAAACTTTCCACCCAAAAACTTGTATAATATTTTGATTTATTTTCGTCAGAAAAAAATATTGCAATAAAAACCAAAAAGGCAAAAAGTAAATCGCAAAAAGCGATTTGCAATACGGAGAATATACCCAACAAAAAATATCCTAAAAGCTTCAAGTTTTGAATTCCGATAATTTTTGGTAATGTTTTGATGGTTCTAGAATCGGTTTCTAAATTGCAAATTTCAAGTGGAATTAGTAAACAAAAAATAATTATAAATCGCTTAAGTAAATAAATCCAATTAAATTTTTGATTTATAGTTGGAATGTAAACCATAATCAAAGTAAGACAAAAACTAACGAAAACCATTTTTATCCATCCAAATTTCCTTATGAACGGATAAATCAAAATTAAAACCCCAATTTTCAAAAAAGCAAGTTGATAAATAAAATCAAGTTTAAAAAAATAAAAAATCATTCCAAAAAAAGCATTTATAGTCACAACAACTATTTCATAATTATTTTTGAATGTAAACGTTCGATTCCAAAAAACTTCAAAATATTTTAAAAAATTATATCCCAAAATTGTTCCAAAAAAAATGAAAAAATTAAAATTTGAGTTTATAGAAATGTTTAAGTTCCATTTGGTTATTTGAACCAACGCTAAAACCGCAAACGCAACATGAATACTGGTATTGATGTAAAAATTTAATATTAACTTCAAAAACTTCATTCAACAAAAATAATCAATCTGTTAACAACAATCGAAATTAGTTGAAAAATCAATAAAAAACGTTTGTTAAAAACCAATTTATTAGTAATTTAATAATTATTTTTGCAATCAAAATTAGAAAAACCACAACGATATATATTTTACAAATATGAAAACAGATGCTTTTGCAATACGTCACATTGGTCCAAGAGAAAACGATTTGCCTCACATGCTTAAAACCATTGGAGTTGAAACGCTAGACCAATTGATTTTTGAAACAATTCCAGCAGATATTCGCCTTGAAAACGAAATTGTTCTTGACAATCCTATGACCGAATATGAGTTTGCAAAACACATTGCCGACTTGGGTAAAAAAAATAAAGTTTTTCAATCCTATATTGGTTTGGGTTATAATCAAGCAATTGTTCCAGCCGTAATTCAAAGAAATATTCTAGAAAATCCAGGTTGGTACACGGCATATACTCCGTATCAAGCCGAAATTGCTCAAGGTCGATTGGAAGCAATCCTGAATTTTCAAACAACGGTTATCGAATTGTCAGGGATGGAAATTGCAAACGCTTCGTTATTAGATGAAGGAACAGCCGCTGCAGAAGCTATGGCGTTGCTTTTTGATGTCCGTTCTCGTGAACAAAAGAAAAATAATGTTTGTAAATTCTTCGTTTCTGAAGAAATTTTACCCCAAACCTTGTCGGTTTTACAAACGCGCTCTACCCCAATTGGTGTCGAACTGGTTATTGGTAACCACGAAACTTTCGATTTCTCGAATGAGTTTTATGGGGCAATCCTTCAATATCCAGGAAAATTTGGTCAAGTTCACGATTATTCAGGATTCATTGCCAAAGCAAAACTTGCTGAAATAAAAGTTGCCGTAGCAGCCGATATTTTATCGTTAGTTATGTTAAAACCCCCAGGAGAAATGGGTGCCGATGTCGTTTTGGGAACAACCCAACGATTCGGGATTCCGCTAGGTTACGGTGGTCCTCACGCCGCTTATTTTGCAACCAAAGCAGAATACAAACGATCGATGCCAGGACGTATTATTGGTGTTACGATAGATACCGACGGAAATCGTGCCTTACGTATGGCTTTGCAAACACGCGAACAACACATCAAACGTGACAAAGCGACTTCAAATATTTGTACTGCACAGGTTTTGTTATCAGTAATGGCTGGAATGTATGCCGTTTATCATGGACCAAAAGGTTTGATGAATATTGCCGATATGTTGCATGCAAAAACTGGAACTTTGGCAAATGAATTAGAAAAACTGGGTTTATACCAAATCAATACTGCTTATTTTGATACAATTGTTATAAAAACTGACGCAAAAAAAATAAAAGAAATTGCCGAAAAACACGAAGTGAATTTTTATTATATTGATGTAAATACAGTTTCGATTTCGTTAAATGAAACAACTTCTATTCAAGATTTGAATTTAATTATTTCTATTTTCGCTCAAGCAAATGATAAACAAGTAACGATAATTACTGAATTAGAATCAGGAAATCAATTTCCGAAAAATTTGGAAAGAAAATCAGCGTTTTTGAGGCACGATGTTTTCAATAAATACCATTCAGAATCGGCACTGATGCGTTATATCAAAATGCTTGAAAAGAAAGATTTGGCATTGAACCATTCTATGATTTCTCTTGGTTCTTGCACTATGAAGTTGAATGCCGCTTCAGAAATGTTGCCATTAAGCACCGCACAATGGAACAACATTCACCCATTTGCACCGCTTGATCAAGCACAAGGATACATGGAAATGTTGACTAAACTAGAACAACAACTCAACGAAGTTACTGGTTTTGCGGGAACAACATTGCAACCCAATTCTGGTGCGCAAGGCGAATATGCTGGCTTGATGGTTATTCGTGCCTATCACGAATCTCGAGGTGATCATCACAGAAATATTGCGTTGATTCCATCTTCGGCTCATGGCACAAATCCAGCCTCGGCAACAATGGCCGGAATGCAAGTTATAGTAACTAAAACTCTCGAAAACGGAAATATCGATGTCGATGATTTGCGTGAAAAAGCAATTTTGTATAAGGACAATTTATCTTGTTTGATGGTTACCTATCCATCAACTCACGGTGTTTTTGAAAGTGCGATTAAAGAAATTACACAACTCATCCACGATAACGGCGGACAAGTGTATATGGATGGAGCGAATATGAACGCTCAAGTTGGATTAACAAATCCTGCTACAATCGGCGCCGATGTGTGCCATTTGAATCTGCACAAAACATTCGCAATTCCTCATGGTGGTGGCGGTCCAGGGGTTGGACCAATTTGCGTTGCGCCACAATTGGTGCCATTTTTACCAACAAATCCGATTATTCAAACCGGCGGAACGCATGCAATTACGGCTATTTCTGCGGCGCCTTGGGGTTCAGCTCTAGCTTGTTTAATTTCTTACGGATACATTTGTATGTTGGGTTCAGAAGGCTTGACAAATGCTACAAAATATGCCATTTTGAATGCCAATTACATCAAAGAAAGATTGAACGGTCATTTCGACACATTATATTCTGGAGAAATGGGTCGAGCGGCTCACGAAATGATTATCGAATGTCGCCCATTTAAAGAAAAAGGAATTGAAGTTACCGATATTGCAAAACGATTGATGGATTACGGATTTCACGCGCCAACAGTATCTTTCCCAGTTGCTGGAACCATGATGATTGAACCAACCGAAAGTGAAGATCTGGCAGAATTAGATCGTTTTTGTGATGCTATGATTTCTATTCGCAAAGAAATTGAAACAGTAACTTTAGAGGAAAAGAATAATGTTCTAAAAAATTCTCCACATACTTTAATGATGGTTACTAGCGATACCTGGAATTTTCCCTACACGCGCGAACAAGCTGCATTTCCGTTAGATTATATTTCAGATAATAAATTCTGGCCAACGGTTCGAAGAGTTGATGAAGCATACGGAGATAGAAATTTGAATTGTAGTTGTGCGCCAATTGAGGCTTACATGGAATCATAAATAAGTCTAATATTGTTTAAAAGGTTTAAAAGTTTAAAGTTGTTTGAATAACTTTAAACTTTTAAACCTTTTTTAATTTCATAAACCAAAATTATGAACGACATACAAACCCAAAATGATCTATACTTTCTAGTTGATGAATTTTATAAAAAATTACTAAAAGACAATCGAATTAACTTCGTTTTCACAGATATTGTTAAAATAAAAATCGATGAGCATTTACCAATTTTGGTTACTTTTTGGTCACAAATGATTCTTGGAACTGGAGGCTATACCAATAATCTGACAGATATTCATCTCAAAGTAGACAAACTAGAACATTTAACTCCAGAATTATTTGATATTTGGATTTTGCATTTCAATGCAACCGTTGATGAAAATTTCATCGGAACGAATGCAACCGAAATAAAATTGCAAGCCAACAATCTTTCAATTATTCTACAAATAAAAATTGCCAAACAAAATCAGTAAGTTTTTAACAAAAAAATGTCTCAATTTCTTGAGACATTTTTTATACCTAAAATCTTAAATATTAGTATTTGTATGCAATTCCAGTTTTAATTGCTTGTGATCCTCCAATTGAATTTGAATTAGCACCAACAGTAGTTTTGTCAGATGTCATAAAAATAAAAGGACAACCTAATGCTGCAGCAGCCATTTTAAGTTTTTTAATTGCTTTAATATCACCAGTATTTCCAGTTTGGAAGTTAATTAAACCTGTTTTTCCACGAACTTCACCCACTTTTTTCAAACCAGCGATATAAGATTTCTCTTCGAAAACAATAACTTTCTCCCAATCATCTTCATTAGAAACAGTGATTTTTTCTGTTATTTCTTCTACTCTTCCACTTTTTCCATAAACAACTTTTTCAATTGCATATTTTCCAATTGAGTTTTCAGCATCCTCACCGTCATATTTAAAAACTACTGCATACTCTTCAACACGCAAAACTTTGCCTTTAACAGTTTCGCCATTGTGTTTAGTAATTACATCTACC
>JAYWEG010000263.1:0-3080 GCA_043779445.1 Bacteroidota bacterium | reverse complement strand
CATGATTGATTTGCAAAAAGTTGATAAACGCCGCTGTTTCGTCCGAAACTATCGAAAAAACATCAATATTGGATATTTTTGGATTGATTATCGTCGATCGAGATTGATAATTCTCTAAGATTTCGATTTTTTCTTTGATTTTTTGGGCTTCTTCAAAGTGCATATTGGTTGCCAAATCGTTCATGATTCGTTTGAAATCTTTCATTGATTCTTTAAAATTTCCTTTCAAAATTTCTCGAATAGCATTGACTTGATTCTGATAATTTTCTAGTGTATCATGACCCTCGCAAGCGCCTTTGCAATTGCCAATATGATATTCTAAACATACCTTGAACTTATTGTTTTCGATGTTTTTCTCGGTCAAATCGAAATTGCAAGTCCTGAGCGGATACAATTCTTTTATCAAATCTAAAATAACCGAAACGGTTTTGAAACTCGTGTATGGACCAAAATATTCCGAACCGTCTTTGACCATTTTTCGAGTTGGAAAAATTCTTGAAAACGGTTCTTTTTTAATACAAATCCAAGGATAAGTTTTGTCGTCTCGCAACAGAATATTATAACGAGGTTGCAGGGTTTTTATCAGATTGTTTTCTAATAAAAGCGCATCGGTTTCGGTGGGAACAACAATGTGTTTTATGGTAACAATTTTCTTAACAAGAACATTGGTTTTGGCAGTATCGTGAATTTTATTAAAGTAAGATGAAACCCTTTTTTTTAAGTTTTTTGCTTTTCCTACATACAAAATCTTATCTTCTTTATCATAATATTGATACACGCCAGGATCATCTGGCAAGGATTGTATTTGAAGTTGAAGGTTTTGGCTTGTCATATTTATTTCACAAAGATTCACTAAGTTTACACAAAGATACACTAAGAGAAAAAAGTAAAACGTAGATTTTATAAATTTTCACCATAATTTAATCTTTAATTTAAAAAATATAAAAATATAATTTTAAATGAAAAAAACTAACCCATTGATCATTCTTGGACAAACAATTTTGGCTGGCGAAAGTAAAACCATAGATATGGAGATTGCTCGTTTGCATACCACAACAAAACTCAAAATTCCAGTAATTATAGAACGTTCAAAAATTGATGGCCCAGTAGTTTTGCTTTCGGCTGGCATTCATGGCGATGAAATTAATGGAGTTGAGATTGTTCGCCAAATTATAATTCAGAAAATTAATAAACCAAAAACAGGTACTATAATTTGTATTCCGATAGTAAATATGTTTGGATTTGTCAATAAATCTCGTGAATTTCCCGATGGTCGCGATTTGAACAGGGTTTTTCCAGGAAGCAAAAAAGGTTCGTTGGCAAGCCGATTTGCGTATCACATTCTAACTGAAATTATGCCAGTTATAGATTTTGCTGTCGATTTTCATGCTGGTGGAGCTAGTCGTTTTAATGCGCCTCAAATTCGCTTGACGCCAAATAATTCAGAATTAAAAAATTTAGCAGATATTTTCGATGCCCCTTTTACTTTATATTCTAAAAATATTGCAGGTTCTTTTAGAAGTTCATCAGAAAAACTAAATGTAAAAATGTTGCTTTTTGAAGGCGGAAAATCATTAGATATTAACAATCAAGTCGCCATTGAAGGTGTAAACGGCGTAAAAAGATTATTGAATTATTTAGGCATGTTGTCTGATAAACAAACTATTGAAAATCAAAAAAATAAAACCATTTATATAGAAAAATCGGGTTGGTTACGTGCCAAATGTTCTGGCTTGTTTCATGATAATAACAAAATAGGATGCTTTGTAGAAAAAGGAACTGTTTTAGGTCTAATAACAGATCCTTTTGGTAAATTCGAACAAAAAGTGAAAGCGCCAAATAAAGGATATGTTATAAATGCCAACCA
The DNA here is from genome assembly GCA_043779445.1 of Bacteroidota bacterium. GTDB lineage: Bacteria > Bacteroidota > Bacteroidia > Flavobacteriales > Flavobacteriaceae > Flavobacterium. The sequence goes on along the minus strand of JAYWEG010000263.1, from coordinate 1,213 downwards.
CTCGCCTATTGTTTATGAAGGCGATGCCATTTATCACATGTCAAATATAGTTGGAGATGGCGGAGAATAAAAAAGAACTTCGAGTAAAATATAAAAAACTACGTCAAGAATTATCTCAAAATGATATTGATAATTTATCTATTCAAATTGCCAATCAAATCTTGAAACTTGATATTTGGAATAAAACCTACTTTCATATTTTCTTGCCAATTGAAAGTCAAAACGAAGTCAATACCGAATTTATTTTGCATTTGTTACAAGGAAAAGACAAAGAAATTGTAATCTCAAAATCTAATTTTGAGAGTCTAAAAATGACACATTATTTACTGACAGATAATACCAAAATCAAGAAAAACAAATACAATATTCCAGAACCAATTGACGGGATTGAAGTTCCAGTTTCTAAAATTGATGTTGTTTTTGTGCCACTTTTGGCTTTTGATAAGAAAGGAAATCGAGTTGGTTATGGCAAAAGTTTTTATGATGTTTTTTTATCCAATTGCAAAGTTGAAACCATAAAAATTGGACTTTCTTTCTTTGAACCTGAAGAATTAATTTCAGATATTTTTGAAAGTGATGTAAAATTAGATTATTGTTTAACTCCAAACAGTATATACAAATTTTAATTACTTAGCAAAAGCTTTTTTATTAAAAACTATCAATATACCAACTCCTGTAGATATTGCAAAATCAGCAACATTGAAAATTGCATTAAAAAAAGTAAAATGATTTCCGCCCCAAATAGGCAACCAAGATGGGAAATTTCCTTCACAAATTGGAAAGTAAAACATATCAACAACCTTTCCATAAAAAAATGCTCCGTAGGGTTTGTTGCTAAACAAAGTAGCAACTTCAAAATTACTATCGTTAAAAATACGACCATAAATTACAGAATCTATAATATTCCCGAAAGCGCCTGCTAAAATAAGAGAAATTGCAAAAATTAAAACATTTGAACTTTGTTTCTTAACTGAATCGTATAACCAATAACCAATTCCACCAACGGCAAGAATCCTAAACAATGTGAGCGATAATTTACCATAAATTCCAGGAATTTCAACGCCCCAAGCCATTCCTTCGTTTTCTATAAATAATATTTTAAACCACGATAATACCGAAACTTCTTCGTGCAAAACAAAATTCGTTTTTACATATATTTTAGACAATTGATCTACTAATAAAACTAGAAAAACAATAAAATAGGCTTTCTTTA
>JAYWEG010000262.1:0-3081 GCA_043779445.1 Bacteroidota bacterium | reverse complement strand
TAGAAGGTAAGAAAAAACCAGTAAGCCCCTTTTTTACGCAATATGAAGTTAATATTCCTTTTCGATTAAACGAAAATCGAGGCAAAATTTACGCCGATGGTTCTACAAATAACTATTGGTTTTTGCCAAACGGTTTATCGACAGCCATTGGATTTGGAATTCAACAAAAAAATTGGGTTGGTATAAGCGCACATACAGGATTAGACTGGATTGCGACTCAAAAACTAGTTGCCGTACCTGTTTATATAAACTTTAGATTAAGTCCTAGAATTTATGACGAATCTCGACTGGTTTTTCAAGCTGGTTTTGGACAAGGTTTCGCTTTGGGACGAGGAAATTTAAACGGAAATTATCAAAAATACAGTTTAGGTTATGAAACCGATGAAGATTTGAATATCTATGTTGTAGTATCTGGTTATGATTTTAAAACGATTGATAGAAATATCGGTTACATTGGTTTAGGGATTTCTGTAAGAAGATTTTAAAACCGCACAACTTATCATAAAATGTATTAAATTTACATTTATTATCTGTTTCAATTTTATGAAAACTCAAAAAGAAAATTCAAAAAATCTGGCAACTCCCGGCAAACCAATGTCTTATCAGGAATTTAATTTATTGATTAAAGACGCAGAAAAAAATCCGTTTTTAACCGAAAAAGAATTTGATGATAAATTTGATAAATGGAGGTTAAACAGAAAGAAGTAGTTAGATCGATTTTATATTTTACTGATTTTCAAAATAGTTTAGAATATGGTGAAGCTACTTTTGGAGAAAAAGCAGCAATGTTTTTTTTAGAAGATTTAAAAATTGAAGTCCGCAAACTAGAATTGCAATAACTTTTACATCCCGAATGTCGATATCTTGAAACCACATCAAAAAAATACAGAAACATTATTCTTGATTCCTACCTTATTATTTACAGAATTACTTCAAATAGAATCGAGTTTTTAGGGCTTTCCACGAGAGTCGTTCCCCCAAAATATTTAAACTAACCAAAAAAATAATCGTTTAATATGAAAAATCGTTGTGGTTGGTGTTTGTCATCAGATCTATACAAAAAATACCACGATTTAGAATGGGGTAAACCTGTTTATGAAGACGATTTATTATTTGAATTTTTAATACTTGAAACTTTTCAAGCTGGATTAAGTTGGATTACAATTTTGAATAAAAGAGAAAATTTTAGACAAGCTTTTGATGGTTTCGAATATAAAAAAATAGCACAATATTCTGAAATCAAAGAAGAAGAATTATTGCAAAACTCAGGGATTATTAGAAACAAACTCAAAGTAAAAAGTGCCATTACAAACGCTATTGCTTTTATAAAAATTCAAGAAGAATTCGGGAGTTTTAGTAATTATATTTGGCGTTTTGTTGACGGAAAGCCCATTATAAACAATCCGAAAAATTTAAATGATGTTCCTGCAACCTCAGCAATATCTGATGCTTTAAGCAAAGATTTAAAAAAAAGAGGTTTTAAATTTGTAGGATCTACGGTTATGTATGCTTTTATGCAAGCCACTGGCATGATAAACGATCATGTTGAAGATTGTTGGACAAGAGATTAAATTTTTTAAAAACATCTATTTTGTAGATTTATCTGAGAGTTCAAAAAAATAATTTTATCGTTTAAAAACAATTTGAAATTTGGTTCCTTTATTCATTTCTGATTGTAAAACTTTTATTTTCCCGTTATGATATTCTTCTACAATTCTTTTGGTGAGAGATAATCCCAGTCCCCAACCTCTTTTTTTTGTGGTAAAACCAGGCTCGAAAATAGTTTTAAACTGATTTTTAGGAATTCCTTTGCCAGAATCGGTTACATTAATTTTAGTGTTTTTTCCGTCGTCTTCTATAGTTATATCAATTGTTCCTCTTCCTTTCATGGCATCAATCGCATTTTTTACAAGATTTTCTATAGTCCAACTATGTAATGTTGGATTTATAGCAATAGGAATTTTGTGTTTTGGTGCATTAAAAGTAAAAATAATTTGTTTCGAAAAACGAGATTGTAAATATTCGTATGCTTGTTGAGTTTCGAAAACCAGATCTTTATTTTCAAGAACTGGTTCAGATCCAATTTTAGAAAATCTGTCGGTAATATTAAGTAATCGGTTCACGTCTTTTTCTATTTCATCAACCATTGGTGCATCAATATTATCAGCTTTCATAATTTCTATCCAACCTATTAACGACGATAATGGAGTGCCTATTTGATGTGCCGTTTCTTTTGCCATTCCCGCCCAAAGCTTGTTTTGACTAGATATTTTGTTGGTTTTATAATAATTGTAAACCAAAGCACCAAACAAGAAAATGATGAGCAATAATGCAATAGGATAATATTTTAATTTGTTTAATAATGGCGAATTGGTGTAATACAAATATTGAAATTTCCCTTTTACATATTCCATTTCCACCCGATTGTTAGCATTTCTAAAATTTTCTAATAATGCTTTTGCTTTAACCGAATCTTTCATTGTTTTTTCATCAATATTAGTATATTGAAGAATACTATCTTTTTGGTTAGTGAGTAAAATAGGAATGGTATTGTTGTTTGAAATAATTTGAAAAGGCAAATCGACATCGGTATCTGGTTTTGCATTGTTAATAGTTTTTTGAGCTTCTGCCCACAATTCGATTTTAATGCGTTCTTCGTTTTTAAAAATTTTAAAAAAAGTATATGTATTCCACAAAATCAGCATAGTGATTAGGAATGATGAAATAATGAGCACCCAACGGGTTGTATTTTTATGATTTGAAAACTGCATGTTTTGTCTTGAGTGTATAAATATATTAAAAAAAGCTGTTAATCATGAATACAATTCGTTTTCAAATGAAAACCTTTTCTTATTTTTGTTTAAAATTAAATATTATGCTTAGTATTTCTCCAAAAGACATTACAACCGCTCAAATTCAAGGTTACTTGCAAGGCGCAGTAAGCCCAAGACCAATAGCCTTTGCCAGCACAATAGATGCCGATGGAAACCCAAATTTATCACCCTTTAGTTTTTTTAATGTTTTTAGTGCCAATCCGCCCATTTTAATATTTTCGCCAGCAAGAAAAATACGTGATAACAC
>JAYWEG010000261.1:0-7638 GCA_043779445.1 Bacteroidota bacterium | reverse complement strand
GGTACCAATTGGTAACCCATATGTTCACTCATGCTAAATTTCCTCAAATTTCACATATTGCTTTTAACATGTATGCTTTGTATTCTTTTGGATCGGCTCTTGAACATTTTTGGGGAGGTAAGCGGTTTTTATTTTTCTATATTTCTTGTGGATTAGGAGCCGCATTGATTAATAATTTAGTAAATCAATATTACTTTTTAGATTTCGAATCATCAGCAGTTGGTGCATCTGGAGCGATTTATGGATTGTTGGTTGCTTTTGGATTTATGTTTCCAGAGGCTGGATTGGGAATTATATTTATTCCAATTCCTGTAAAAGCAAAATATTTTATTCCAGCAATTATTGCTATAGATTTATTTCTTGGTCTTCGAGGGAGTTCACTTTTTGGAGCAGGAGGAACTGGAATAGCACATTTTGCTCATATAGGCGGAGCATTGACAGGATTTATAATTATGTGGCTTTGGAAAAATTCGAAGTTTAATCACACGCGTTGGAATTAATCCACCTAGGTTCCAAAGTGGAAATTAGTAAATTTTTAAAGTGAGAAAATGAGTAAAATAATAGATGATTTAAAATTACAATATAAAATTGGTGGGGTTGCCAACAAACTCATTTATTGGAATGTTGGGTTGTTTGCAATTCCCTTAGTGTTTTTTGCGATTTTAAGAATGTTATCAATCAATATTGATTTTTATCAATATATCAGTCTAGCTTCAAACCCAGCAGAATTACTTTGGAAACCATGGAGTTTGTTAACCTATGGATTTTTTCATGCTGATTTTTGGCATATTTTGTTCAATATGTTAGTTTTTAATTTCTCTAGTCGGTTGTTTTTAACCTATTTTACTCCAAAACAATTGTTGAGTTTGTATTTTGTTGGAATTTTATTTTCGGGAATAATATATATATCATGTTATTTTCTTTTCCCGTCGTTAGCCAATTTTAATGTGCAATTAATTGGAGCTTCAGGAGCAATAATGACCATTTTCTTTGCAGTTGCAACCTATGCACCATTAATGGAAGTTCGATTAATGTTTCTTGGAACTGTAAAAATCTGGCACATTGCCTTTGTATATCTAGTTTTAGATTTAATTCAAATGCCATTAGAAAATACTGGGGGACACATTGCACATTTGGGAGGTGCATTATTTGGTTATATATTTGTAAAACAAATACAATCTGGGAAAGATATTACTAGTTGGTTTACAACAGTAATGGATTTTATTGTGAATTTATTTTCAACCAATAAAAAAACATTTAAAAAAATTCATCGCAACGTCAAACCCGTAACTATAGTAAAACCAATTTCAAAAATTGTAACAAAAGACAAAACACAACAACAAATAGATGAAATTTTGGATAAAATTAGTACCTCGGGCTACGATAGTTTGTCGCAATCCGAAAAAGAATTTCTATTTCAAGCAGGAAAATAAATGAGAATTTCAAATTAATTAATGTGAAAAACCTTTCATTGTTTAACAAAATGATATTTCTTTTCAATATAGTTTTAACTATACTGACTTTTCTTGCCTATGTTTTACCTTTTTTGGCACCCAAACTATTTCCTTTATTGTCTGTTTTAACCTTGTTTTTGCCCTTATTTTTGATTTTAAACGGATTATTTTTTTTGTATTGGATAATTCAATTTAAAAAACAAATGATTCTTTCGGGTTTTGTTTTGTTACTCGGAATTACATTTATCAATAAATTTTATAAATTTTCTGAATTAAATCTCACCGAAAATAGCAATGATTTTAAAGTCATGAGCTACAATGTTCGGCTTTTTAATCTCTTTCATTGGATAGATGATGTCAATGTGACCCAAAACATTCGAGGATTCATTAACGATCAAAATCCAGATATTTTATGTATTCAAGAATATTCTACAAATGCAAATGTGAATCTTAGGGTATATAAATACCAATTTGTATTGATGTTGGGTAACAAAATCAAAACAGGTCAGGCCATTTTTTCTAAGTTTCCGATAGTAAACAGTGGTCAAATTATTTTCCCAAAGTCGAACAACAATGCTGTTTTTGCGGATATAAAAAAAGGAAAAGATACCATCAGAGTGTACAATATTCATTTAGAATCATTGAAAATCACACCCGATATAGATGAAATAAATAAAGGAAAAAACGATATTGATCAACAAAAATCAATGGACCTGTTACGAAGAATTAGTAAGGCATTCACGGCGCAACAACTTCAGGCAGAATTAATTAAGAAGCATAAAGAAGGTAGTATATATCCTATATTAATTTGCGGCGACATGAACAACAGCGCCTATTCCTATGTGTATCGAAGCATTCGTGGCACTTTAAAAGATAGTTTCGAGGAAGCAGGTTCTAAGTTTGGAGAAACGTATAGTTTCAAGTTTTATCCTGCCAGGATTGATTATATTTTTGCCGATGCAAAGTTCAAAGTAAAGCAATTCACTAGTTTTCCTGAGTTTAAAAATTCAGATCATTTCCCAATTATGAGTAGGTTAGAGATGGAGTAATTCACAAACCTTGCTTCCTCAAATAATCCATAGCAAATTTTCCTTCATTGAAAATGAGATCTAAAACACTCAAGTTGTTTAAAAAACCATGTTTGTCATCAAAAACTTGGGTATAGTTTTCAAATCTAGAAGTGTCTTTTTTGCCGTTTGCTAAAGTTCTATAATCCAAAACATCAGAAACTTCATGAAAATATTCGGTGGTTTTTTCGAAATCCAAATTTGTTCTTAAACATTTTGAAACAATTTCTATGGTTTCAAAATTCAAATCCATTAAAAAAGTATGTTTTTTGGAATATATAGTCTGAAATTCGTCTTCAAAATATTCAAAAAACGGCGAGGTTCTGTAGGCTGCTTCGAGTGATTTAAGATGTTGTTTTTGCCAATTGAAATTATTTTCGATTCGAACTTCTTTTGTTTTTTGATTTTTTTCTGTAGAATGTTTTATCGGAATATTTAAAATTTGAATTCCGTTTGGGCTGTAAATATAACAACGATTTCTGTTAGTTTGTTTTTGAAAATTATCTTCGGTTTCAAACACAATTCCATCAGATTGAACCATAGCAACATAATTACTTATCGATGAAAAATATGTCGGATAGAGTAGGGTTTTCATTTTGTAAAGATGAGGTTTATAATTAGGGTGAGATTTAGAATGACGCTAAACAAGAAAGATTTAATCAACCTTAATCTTAAACTTACTTCTAAACTTTATTCGCTTTTCTTTTTTTCCAGAAAAATTCTCCAACAAAATAAAGAGCCAACAAAACCAAGAAATATTGAAAATACGATTGTGGTTCGCCTTCGCCACTAACCGTAGTAAACATTCTACTCCAACGAATTTTTTTAAATCCTTTTTCGTTTGGATCCAAACTCAACCAAATGAAAACTGGTTTTCCAACAACGTGATCTTCTGGCGTGAAACCCCAATATCTGGCATCGAGTGAGTTGTGACGGTTATCACCCATCATCCAATAGTAATTTTGTTTAAAAGTATATGTCGTAGCAACTTTTCCATTAATTCTAATTTCTGAACCCACGACTTTCAAATCATTTTTTTCGTATTCTGTAATAATTTTTTTGTAAAATGGTAAACTTTCCAGATTTAATGCTACAGTTTTCCCTTCTTTAGGAATATAAATAGGTCCAAAATTATCTAAACTCCAATCTTTATTGTATGGAAACATAGATTTATTTTTTGAATCTTTTGGAAAATTAAAAATCACCACTGAATCAATAGTTTTATTCGCCCGCAATTCTTCAGCACCTTTTTTGGTTAGGTTTACATTGTTTATGTAATCATAAACTTCATTGATGTTGATAGAATTTTCGTCAATGACGTTTTGTGGAATTCCAGAAAATGCAGTTTTAATTTTATATTTACCCTTTGAAATTTCTTCAAAATTTGTCATGTATGGTTTTAAAGCATCGGATTGACTTTCACTTGTAAATTCCACTTCATAGGTTCTTTCGAATTCTGTCGAACCCGCTGCTTTCAACAAATCAGCAGAAACGCCAACTTTCGAATATACTTTGTGCATGTATTGCGGTTTTGCTCTATCGGCAAGTTTCAATTCTTTCCCATTTATAAAAACTACACCATTTTTTATGGATAAACTATCGCCAGGAATTCCTACACATCGTTTTACGTAGTTGGTTTTTTTGTCAATAGGCTTATCATATCTTTTATCAGCAGCTTTATACATGTTAAATAAAGTATCTGCTGGATAATTGAAAACTACAATATCATTATTTTTAATTTTCTGAATTCCGGGTAATCTAAAATAAGGATATTGCGGAAAATTGGTATATGATTTCACATTCACAAACGGAATGGTGTCGTGAACCATAGGAAATGCTATAGCTGTCATAGGTGCTCTTGCACCAAAATGAAATTTACTCACAAACAAAAAGTCACCAATTAATAATGATTTTTCTAAAGATGCAGTTGGAATATTAAAGGGTTGTAGCACATATCCATGAACTAAAGTGGCTACAACTATCGCAAAAGCAATAGAACTTACCGTATCTGCAACAACATTTTTTGGTTTTAGACTTCGATCTGTAATGTAATTTAGTTTATCGGTATAGTTTACATAATAGATATATAAACCAAACGTTGCAATTGCCAAAAAGGTGTCTAAAGTAGAATTTTTACCAAAACTTCTCAAAGTTTCTACCCAAACTACAGGAAACATAATTAAATTTACGACTGGGATAAACAACAAAAGTGTATACCAAGTTGGTCGATTAATGATTTTCATCAAAATAATTGAATTATAAACAGGTATTGCGGCTTCCCAAGATTTTCTACCAGCGGCAACATACATTTTCCAAGTTCCCAGATAATGAACTAATTGAATCATTAAAAAGAACACAAACCATTGATATAATGACATAATTTTTGTTTTATTATTATTAATTATTTTTGTGGATTTGGTTATTTGTATTTTTAATTTTGTCGATTCACCAAATAACCGAATTCCAAAATCTACATTCCCAAAACTTCTCTCATGGAGAAAACTCCTTTTTTATTATAAATATATTCTGCGGCAATCACGGCTCCAAGAGCAAATCCTTCGCGATTGTGAGCAGTATGCTTAATTTCTATTTGATCAATTTCTGAATCATAAAAAACAGCATGTGTTCCTGGAACATTTTCTATTCTTTTTGCATCGATTTGAATTTCGTTTTCGTTTGGATTTCCCAAACTCCAATTTTTATAATCAGAATTTTTTATAATTCCATTTGCTAACGAAATGGCTGTTCCGCTTGGTGCATCGAGTTTTTGAGTATGATGTATTTCTTGCATCGACACTTTGTAATCTTTGAATTTTGACATTATTTTTGCTAAATAATCATTGAGTTCAAAAAACAGATTCACGCCCAAACTAAAATTCGATGCATAGATAAAACTTCCTTTTTTTTCTTTGCAGATTGAAATTATTTCTTCATAATCTTGCAACCAACCTGTTGTTCCGCATACTATTGCAATATTAGTCTGCAAACATTCAGAAATGTTACAAACAGCCGATTCTGGAGAACTAAAATCTATGGCAACATGTGCATTTTTTAATCCATCGAAACTATTTTGTGATGTTTTTCGTAACACAATTTCATGACCGCGACTTAAAGCAATTTTTTCAATGACTTTGCCCATTTTCCCATATCCTAAAAGTGCTATTTTCATCAGAAATGATAATTTATTGCTATTGCCATATTTCTTTGATTATTGATATCATTTTTGAGAATATCAGGTTTAAAACTCAAATTTTCGTTTACATTAAATTGTGATAAATGCGCATCAACATTAGCATCTATAATATTTAGAACATAAATCCCAATGATAAAAAACGTTGATAAATCCTTATTTCGTTGATAAAATTTTTGTCCAGTAACAAGCCTTTCCGTGTCTAAATATTGTAATGAGTCGTCCTTATAACCCTCGAGTCGTCTTTTGTAAGAATCTCTAAATAGGTTATACTTTTGGTCGCTATTTATGTATGAATATATTGCAATTCCCAAAGCGCCATAAACGATGGGAATTTTCCAATATTTTTTGTTATAGGCCTGACCTAAACCAGGTAAAATAGCAGAATAGAAACCAGCTTTTGCAGGAGCGAGCGGATTGATATCATTTGATTTTAAAGAGTCTTTTACGACAATCAATCCATCATTTATTTTTTGAGAAAACAACAAGTTTGTTCCAAAAACGAATAGTAAAATAAATATGTAATTCGATTTTAGCACTATTTTTTCAATAATTGAAGAATTCTATTAAAATCTGCTTCAGAATTGAAAGGAATTGTAATTTTTCCCCGACCATTTCCTGAAACTTTTACATCTACAGAAGCACCAAAATATTCTGTAATTTCTTTCTTATGACTTTCTTTTACATCAAATGTAATCGATTTTGGTTTTGCAGTTTTTGGCAACAAACTTTCGTGATAATTTTTCACTAATGCCTCGGTTTCTCGTACAGAAAGATTTTGAGATACAATTTTTTGATATATATCTGTTTGAATATCAAGGTTTTCAATGTTGATAATGGCACGACCATGTCCCATAGAAATAAATCCATCTCGAATTCCGGTTTGAATAATTGGATCTAATTTCAATAGACGTAAATAATTGGCGATTGTAGAACGTTTTTTTCCCACGCGATCGCTCATTTGCTCTTGTGTGAGTTGAATTTCATCGATCAGTCGTTGGTACGAAATGGCAATTTCAATTGGATCTAAATCGTGACGTTGAATATTTTCTACCAAAGCCATGGTCAACGATTCGTTGTCATTTGCTATTCGAATGTAGGCAGGAATAGTGGCTAAACCAGCCAATTTAGATGCACGAAGTCTCCTTTCGCCCGAGATGAGTTGAAATTTATTGAAATCGGTTTTTCGAACGGTAATGGGTTGAATTACACCAAGTTCCTTTATAGAACGAGATAATTCGTTTAAAGACTCTTCGTTGAAACTAGTTCTTGGCTGAAATGGATTTATTTCAATTAAACCCAATTCTAATTCGATTATATTTCCAACTACTTTGTCTGCATTTTTATCCGTTACTGATTTGATATCATTTTCTGGATCTTTCAAAAGTGCTGATAAACCACGACCTAACGCTTGTTTTTTTACTGCTTGTGCCATTTCTACTAGCTATTTTTTTTAATAATTTCTCTTGCTAAATCAATATAATTGACCGCTCCTTTGCTTGTGGCATCAAAATTGATAATGCTTTCGCCAAAACTTGGTGCTTCGCTTAATTTTACATTTCGTTGGATAATAGTTTGAAAAACCATATCGCTGAAATGTTTTTGAACTTCCTCTACAACTTGATTAGATAATCGCAAACGCGAGTCGAACATGGTCAGAAGCAATCCTTCGATATCTAATTCTGGATTGTGAACTTTTTGCACACTTTTGATAGTGTTGAGCAATTTCCCTAGACCTTCAAGTGCAAAATATTCACATTGTATTGGAATGATTACTGAGTCTGCAGCTGTCAAAGCATTAAGTGTTAACAATCCCAATGAAGGCGCACAATCAATGAGAATATAATCGTATTTGTCTTTCAAACTTTCAAGCGATTGTTTGAACATGTATTCTCTGTTTTCTTTGTCGACTAATTCGATTTCTACG
>JAYWEG010000260.1:0-7650 GCA_043779445.1 Bacteroidota bacterium | reverse complement strand
TTTATTTTTTGTGAATCATAAATCTTTAAATAAACTTTCCGAACTTTGGAAAAATTTTGAAAATGACTACAAGCCAACTAATCCATCAAATAAAAACCAAAAAATCATTTCTTTGCATTGGTTTAGATGTCGATTTAAATAAAATTCCAAAACATCTTTTAGAACTTGAAGACCCAATTTTTGAATTCAATAAATCCATTATCGATGCTACCCACGATTTGTGCGTTTCCTATAAACCAAACACAGCATTTTATGAAGCTTATGGAATAAAAGGCTGGATATCTTTACAAAAAACTATTAGCTACATCAACGAGAAATATCCCGAAAATTTTACGATTGCAGATGCTAAACGAGGTGATATCGGTAATACATCGACAATGTATGCCAAAGCATTTTTCGAAGATTTGAATTTCGACTCAGTAACAGTCGCCCCATATATGGGTAAAGATTCTGTAGAACCGTTTCTAGCATTCGAAAATAAACACACAATAATACTGGCTTTAACTTCTAACGAAGGCGCTTTTGATTTTCAAACATTGAATGTTGAAAAAAAACCTTTGTATCAACATATTATAGAAACATCAAAAACTTGGAAAAATTCAGAAAACCTCATGTATGTCGTTGGAGCTACTAAAGCCGAATATTTTGCCGAAATCAGAAAAATTGTTCCAGATAGTTTTCTTTTAGTTCCTGGAGTTGGCGCTCAAGGTGGAAACCTTCAAGAAGTTTGCCAATTTGGTATGAATTCAAACATTGGGTTGATAGTTAATTCATCTCGTGGAATAATTTATGCTTCGAACGAAATGGATTTTGCAGACAAGGCTAGGGCAGAAGCACTAAAAATACAACAAGAGATGGAAGTTATTATAAGTTTAAGGTTTTAGGTTACATAAATTAAACTTTTAATCTATGAAAAAATTAACAGACCAGATAAAAAACTCACATAATTTCGAAAAAGTTCCAAAACGAATTGTATCGCTTGTACCCTCTCAAACGGAATTATTATTTGATTTAGGTTTACAAGAATTTATTGTTGGAATAACAAAATTTTGCGTTCATCCAATACATTTTTTAAAAGAAAAAGCGAAAGTTGGTGGTACCAAAAATCCGAATTACGAAAAAATAAAAGCTTTGAATCCAGATATTATAATTTGCAATAAAGAAGAAAATACCAAAGAAATAATCGAAGAGTGTTCTAAAATTTGCACAACTTGGACAACCAATATCATCACAATTGAAGATAATTTTGAAATGATTCAAGATTTTGGACAAATTTTTAATCAACAACAAAATGCAAAACTTCTGAACGACAAATTATCATTTGCTTTAAGCGATTTTAAAACTTTTATTGAAGAAAAAAAATCTCTAAAAGTTGCCTATTTTATTTGGAAAAATCCTTACATGGTTGTTGGATCAGATAACTACATCAATGAAATATTGCGATTAAATAAATTTCAAAATACTTTTGAAAACAATATTTTCAAATCAAATCGTTATCCAGAAATTCAAATAAAAAGTATTGAAAACGAAAATTTAGATTTAATTTTTCTGTCCTCAGAACCTTTTCCGTTTAAAGAAAAAGACAAAATCGAAATTCATAAACATACTAAAGCTAAAATAAAAATAGTTGATGGCGAAATGTTTTCGTGGCATGGAAGTAGATTATTGCTGGCTCTAGAATATTTCAAATTATTACATTCCAAAATTTAATTTTAAAGTCTAACATCTTTATTCTATTTTCTATTATCTTTGTTTAAAAAAAATTGATAAATTACACCACTTACGAAAATACAGAATCTCATCAATGGGTAACCTTTGTGCATGGCGCAGGAGGAAGTTCTTCGATTTGGTTCAGGCAAATTCGAGATTTTCAGAAGCATTTTAATGTTTTATTGCTTGATTTACGTGGTCACGGAAACTCGAATGAGCAAATAAAAAAAGCATTTCAGAGAAACTACACTTTCGAATCCATTTCTAATGACGTTTTGGAAGTTATTGATTTCTTGAAAATTAAAAAATCACATTTTGTTGGAATTTCATTAGGAACTATTTTAATTCGACAATTAGCCGAAACGCATCCAGAACGAGTTCAAAGTATGATTCTTGGTGGAGCCATCTTAAAAATGAATTTTCGTTCACAGATTTTAATGAGGTTAGGCAATGTTTTTAAATATGTTTTGCCCTATTTAGTATTATACAAGTTTTTTGCATTTGTAATCATGCCTAACAAAAACCATAAACAATCTCGATTATTATTCATCAACGAGGCTAAAAAATTGTATCAAAAAGAATTCATTCGTTGGTTCAAACTAACTGCTGAAATTAATCCTATCTTAAAATGGTTTCGTCAAGTCGAACTGGATATTCCTACATTATATGTTATGGGCGAGGAGGATTATATGTTTTTACCTTCGGTTAAAAAAGTAGTTGAAAATCATTACAAATCATCAAAATTATTAGTAATCGAAAACTGCGGACACGTAGTTAATGTTGACAGACCATTGGTTTTTAATCAAGAAGTTATTTCGTTTATAAACGGAAACAAATAGCTTTCTAAATCTTAATTTCAATCTAAAATTATTTTTTATCCTGAATAGCAAAAACCTTTTTTAGTAAGTCAGATGTTCTCGATTTCAAATCGGTTCTAATCTTTTTTTCTTCGACAGTAATCATTTTAAAAACACCTTCGAGAGCTTTACTAGTTACATAATCTGTCAAATCAGGGTTAACTTGATTTACAAAAGGAATTGAATTATATTTATTGATGAGGTTTGTCCAAATTTTATCCGCACCAACTTTTGTAAAAGAATTTTTGATTACTGGATTAAATTTTCCATACAAAGCTGTTGTTGTAGCATTTTGCAAATAGGAAGTTGCAGCATTTACATTTCCCATTAAAATATTTTTCGCATCACTAAAACTCATGTTCACAACAGCATCAACAAAAATGGGTGTGGCTTCTTTGACCGCATCTTCGGCGGTTCTATTAATAGCTTTTAAACCCTCATCGGCTAGTTTGCTAAGTCCAATTTTTCGAAGTCCTGAGTCTACTTTTTTCAGTTCTTCGGGTAATAAAATTTTCACGGCTTCGTTTCTATAAAATCCATCAACGGCTGTTAATTTAGAAACCTGATTCGAAATTCCATTGTTCAACGCCTCTTTTAAACCACCAGAAATATCAAGCCCCAAACCTTGTCCATTTGGTAATTGTTGCAAAACCTGATTCATTTCCGCACAACCAAAACATGCAAAAACAGTCATCAAAACAAATAATTTTTTCATATTTTTATATTAGAAATTTCAATTCAACCTTAACATTAACCTCAACCTTAATTTTATCTATTATCCTGCATCGCAAAAACCTTTTTCAACAATCCCGATGTTCTTGAATTCAAATCCGTTCGAATGTTTTTTTCTTCAACGGTAATCATTTTAAAAACTCCACTCAAGGCTCTATTCGTAACATAATCCGTCAAATCTGGATTTACTTTTTCGACCAATGGCAATTTATTATATTTAGAAATAATCGATTTCCAAATTTTATCTGCTCCAACTTTTGCCAATGAATTTTGCACAATTGGACTAAACTTTGTATACAAATCTGCATTAGTTTCAGTTTCTAAATACGTTGTTGCAGCATTTTCGTTTCCCATCAAAATTCCCTTTGCATCGTTTAAACTCATATTTTTTATAGCATTTACAAAAACCGGAGTTGCTTGTTTTACAGCATCTTCGGCAGCACGATTGAGCATTTTGATTCCATCGTCTGCTAATTTGCTCATACCAAAATTACGCATCGTTTCATCAACTTTTTGCAATTCGTCTGGCATTAAAATTTTGACGGCTTCGTTTCCAAAAAATCCATCAACCTCAGTCAATTTACTAACCTGTTTCGAAATTCCATTATTCAAAGCCTCTTTCAAGCCATTGGAAATATCAAGATCCGAAGTAATTCCAGTAACAGAACTCACTTTTTCATTTACCTTCTTCAAAATACTCTCAAATTGCGCATTCGCAATCGAATTAGTTAACAACAAAACAAAGAGAATTTTTTTCATTACACAAAATTTAATATTCAAAAATACAATTAAATCAAAAACAAAGCCAATTTTTTTTCTTGGAGCAAGAGCATTCCGATTTCAATTCAACATTACTCCCGCCTTTCGCTTTATCCACGCTAAAAGGCGTGGGATATCGCTACTGTCGGGGCTAGAATTCAACAAACAATTCCTTTTCAAAATCTTAATCTTTTTATAAATTATCGAGCAAAAAAATACTAAATTTGCTACTCAAAAATCAAATCCTCAAAATGGAACCACAAATACCTTATACTCCTAAAAATAAAATCAGAATCGTTTCTGCTGCGGCATTATTCGACGGTCATGATGCAGCCATAAACATCATTCGTAGAATTATTCAAGCTACAGGTTGCGAGGTCATACATCTTGGACACGATCGCAGCGTTCAAGAAGTAGTAAACACAGCCATTCAAGAAGATGCCAACGCCATTGTTTGCAGTTCCTATCAAGGTGGACACAACGAATATTTCAAGTTTATGTACGACTTGTTGAAAGAAAATAACGCAACACATATCAAAATTTTTGGCGGCGGAGGCGGTGTAATTCTTCCATCAGAAATAAAAGATTTAATGGATTATGGTATTACACGTTTGTATTCGCCAGACGATGGACGTGCCATGGGTTTACAAGGAATGATCAACGATAATGTCATGAAATCGGACTATGCTTTACCAAGTTTGCCAGCAGGTTTGAACATCGCCAAAGCATTAAAAGAAAAACACGTTCCAACAATAGCTAGATTAATTTCACTAGCAGAAAATAGAAACGAAGAATTTAAAAGCCTTTTTAAATTCGATTCAAATAAAAAATCTGTACCAGTTCTAGGAATTACGGGAACGGGCGGATCCGGAAAATCATCTTTAGTTGATGAATTGGTTCGACGTTTTTTAATCGATTTTCCCGAAAAAACTTTAGGTATAATATCCGTAGATCCATCTAAAAAGAAAACTGGCGGCGCACTTCTTGGTGATAGAATCCGAATGAATGCCATTAATAATCCGAGAGTCTATATGCGTTCGTTGGCAACACGACAGTCTAATTTAGCTTTGTCAAAATATGTTGCTGAAGCGATTCAGGTGCTGAAAGTAGCTGAATATGATTTAATTATTCTAGAAACTTCTGGAATTGGTCAATCTGATACCGAAATTATGGATCATTCAGATGTTTCATTATATGTCATGACACCAGAATTTGGAGCTGCGACACAACTCGAAAAAATTGATATGTTGGATTTTGCCGATTTGGTTGCTTTAAACAAATTTGACAAACGTGGAGCACTTGATGCCATTCGTGATGTGAAAAAACAATACCAACGCAACCACAATCTTTGGGACGAAAACCCAGACACAATGCCAGTTTTTGGCACCATTGCTTCGCAGTTCAATGATCCTGGAATGAATACGTTGTACAAATCGATAATGGATAAAATTG
Source organism: Bacteroidota bacterium (assembly GCA_043779445.1). Classification (GTDB taxonomy): domain Bacteria; phylum Bacteroidota; class Bacteroidia; order Flavobacteriales; family Flavobacteriaceae; genus Flavobacterium. The sequence continues at coordinate 2,140 of JAYWEG010000260.1, read as the reverse complement.
TCGAAAAAACAGGAGCTAATCTAAAATCGACTTTCAAAATTACTCGCGAAATGAGCGAGAAAATTTATGTAATTCCGCCTCATAGAACACGTTATTTATCTGAAATTGCTGAAAATAACAGAAAATACGACGAAATTGCTAAAACACAAGTTGAAGTTGCCCAAAAATTATACGGAATTTTTAAAACATTAGAATCGGTAACGAATTCTAAAATTGAATTATCAAAATTTGGAATTGATGATTCTTTTGTCATCCCGAGCGCAGTCGAGGGACAACTTTTTGTAAAAATGCTTACAGCAGAATTCGATCGAGTAAAAATGAATCTTGACCCCTATAACTGGGAAATTATTCTTAATTGGAACGAAAAAGTTAATAAATATAAAAATCCAATTTATAGTTTCAAAGTTCGGGATAAAGTAATCGAAATTAAAACTCAAACGATTTCATTATCAAACAACCAAATTCCTAAAATTGCTTTGCCAAAATACGAAGCTTGGGGCGATATTTTGAAATGGAATTTACAAGAAAATGTGCCAGGAGAATTTCCTTTTACATCAGGATTGTATCCATTTAAAAGAGAAGGTGAGGATCCAAGTCGAATGTTTGCAGGCGAAGGAGGTCCAGAACGCACCAACAAACGTTTTCATTATGTAAGCGCAGGATTGCCAGCGAAAAGACTTTCGACGGCCTTTGATAGTCCAACTTTGTATGGAGCCGATCCTCATGTTCGACCAGATATTTATGGAAAAATCGGTAATGCCGGTGTTTCTATTTGCTGTCTTGACGATGCCAAAAAATTGTATTCAGGTTTCGATTTGGTTCACGCTATGACCTCGGTTTCGATGACTATAAATGGACCAGCACCAATGTTACTTGGTTTTTTTATGAATGCCGCCATTGACCAACAATGCGAAATTTATATCAAAGAAAACAATCTTGAAGTTGAAGTTCTCGAAAAAATAAATGAAATCTACAAGAAAAAAGGAATTGTACGACCAAGTTATCAAGGCGAAATTCCCTATGGAAACAACGGTTTAGGTTTATTTTTATTGGGCGTAACTGGCGATGAAGTATTACCAATTGCAGTTTATAACGACATTAAAACCAAAACTTTAACTCAAGTTCGTGGAACGGTTCAAGCCGATATTCTCAAAGAAGACCAAGCACAAAACACTTGCATTTTCTCCACCGAGTTTGCATTGCGATTAATGGGCGATGTGCAAGAATATTTCATCAAACAAAATGTTCGAAACTTTTATTCGGTTTCAATTTCTGGTTATCACATTGCCGAGGCTGGAGCCAATCCTATTTCACAATTGGCTTTCACCTTGTCAAATGGTTTTACTTATGTAGAATATTATTTAAGTCGTGGCATGAATATCAATGATTTTGGACCTAATTTATCGTTCTTTTTCTCGAACGGAATCGATCCGGAGTATGCCGTAATTGGTCGAGTGGCTCGAAAAATTTGGGCAAAAGCAATGAAAAATAAATATGGAGCTAATGAAAGAGCGCAAATGTTGAAATACCATATTCAAACTTCGGGTAGAAGTTTGCATGCGCAAGAAATTGATTTTAATGATATTCGTACAACTTTACAGGCTTTGTATGCGATTTACGACAACTGTAACTCATTGCATACCAATGCTTACGATGAAGCAATAACCACGCCAACAGAAGAATCGGTACGTCGCGCCATGGCAATTCAATTGATTATAAATAAAGAATTAGGTTTAACGAAAAACGAAAACCCAATTCAAGGTTCGTTCATCATCGAAGAAATGACCGATTTGGTCGAAGAAGCAGTTTTATTAGAATTTGATAGAATTACAGAACGTGGCGGCGTGCTAGGAGCTATGGAAACGATGTACCAACGTAGCAAAATTCAAGAAGAAAGTTTGTATTACGAAACCTTGAAACATAACGGCGAATTCCCGATTATTGGTGTCAACACGTTTTTAAGTTCCAAAGGTTCGCCAACGGTAGTTCCAGCCGAAGTCATTCGTGCCACCGAAACCGAAAAGCAATATCAAATCGATATGTTGGCAAGTTTACATTCGTCAAGTGCCGAAAAAGTTGCCGAACACATTGCGATTTTGCAAGATGCTGCTATCAAAAACGAAAATCTTTTTGATAAATT